>JANQKA010000557.1 GCA_028281405.1 Hasllibacter sp.
ATCAGGCTCGGCCGAACATCTTTTCGATGTCGTCGAGTTTCAATTCCAACCAGGTCGGGCGGCCGTGGTTGCATTGTCCGGAATGGGGAGTCGCCTCCATGTCGCGCAGAAGGGCGTTCATCTCTTCGGCCCGCATCCGCCTGCCCGAACGGATCGAACCGTGACAGGCCATCCGGCTGAGGATCGCCTCTATCCGGGCCTCGACGGAGCGGCTGGAGTCCTCCTCGGACAATTCGTCGGCGACGTCCCGGACGAGGCCTTTCACGTCGCACTCGCCCAACGGAGCCGGCGTCGCGCGGACCAATATCGACCCGCCCCCGAACGCTTCGATCTCCAATCCCAAGCCGAACAACCTCTCCGCCTCCTCCAGAAGGCGGTCGGCGGTGGCCGAATCGAGCTCGACGATATCCGGGGTGAGTAGTCGCTGCGACGGCACGCCGTCCGCCATCCGGGCCTTCAGCCGCTCGTAGACGAGCCGTTCGTGCGCTGCGTGCTGGTCCACGATGACCATTCCCGTTTTGGTCTGCGCCACGATGTAGCATTCGTGAATCTGCGCCCGCGCGGCTCCAAGCGGCAGGCGTTCGGCGTCCGGAGCGGCCTCCGGCTCGACGCGGGCGGAGGCATCCACCGCCTCGAACAACGGATCCTCGGCGTCGATGGGCGGGGAGGGGCGGCCGACTCCCCGCGGCCCGAGGCTCGGCCTGTCCATCTGGTAGACCCGCGCCTTGGAGTCGCCGGTCGGCTCGGGCCGCATCGCGCCGAGCGCGCCCGTGGACACGGTGGTCGAGGCCCGGTGCCCCGCGCCCGCGAGCGCGTATTTCAAGCCCCTCACCATCAGGCCGCGGGCGGCGTCGGAATTGCGGAAACGCACCTCGGACTTCGCCGGATGCACGTTCACGTCCACCGCCTCCGCCGGGCAGGAAACATCCAGCACCACCGCGGGTTGACGGCCGCGGGTCAGATAATCCGCGTAGGCCCCCCGGAGCGCGCCGACGAGCAACTTGTCCCTCACGGGCCGTCCGTTGACCGACAGGAATTGCATGACCGCCGACCCGCGGGAGAACGTCGGAAGGCCGGCCAATCCCGTCAGCCGCATTCCGTCGGCCTCCTGGTCCACCTGAACCGTGTTCTCGGCGAATTCCCGGCCCAGCAATTGATGGACGCGCGTGGACAAATCCGGCGCGGGGTCGCAGCGGAACACTTCGCGCTCCTTGTCCCCGGACGTGTCCCTCAGGACGAATCCCACGCCGTGCGCGGTCAGCGCGAGCTGCTTGACCGCCTCGGCGATCGCCCGACTTTCCGCGAGGTCGGTCCGGAGGAATTTCAGCCGCGCCGGAGTGGCGTAGAACAGATCCCTCAGCGTCACGACGGTGCCGCGGCTCAGGGCGCAGGGCTTCGCCTTCCCGATCCGGCCGCCATCGACCTCCAATTCAGCCGCGGAGTCGGCCCCCGCGGCCCGGCTTTTCAGCGAAAGCCGCCCGACCGCTCCCAGGGACGGAAGCGCCTCGCCGCGGAAGCCGAAGGAATGGATGTCGAGGAGATTCGATCCGTCGATCTTCGACGTGGCGTGGCGCGAAAGGGCCAGCGGCAGCGCGTCCGCCTGGATGCCGTGGCCGTCGTCGGTCACGCGGATCAGCGTTTTGCCCCCGTCCGCGAAGGCCACGTCAATCCGGCGCGCGCCCGCGTCGAGCGCGTTCTCCACCAATTCCTTGACCGCGGAGGCCGGCCGCTCCACCACCTCGCCGGCGGCGATGCGGTTGATCGCCGCCTCGTCCAACTGGCGGATGATCGGCAAGTCCCGCATTTGGATGTCCTCGCCAAGCATGACACCAGATATGGCGCGATCCGGGCCGGAATTGAAACCTCAATTCGTGGTGCGGAGCCCCGTCGGGCGGCCCACCACCACGAAATGAAGTGATTCGGGCCTCAGGACACGCCGGGCCACGCGGGAGATATCCTCCAGGGTCACCGCCCGCACCTTGTCGTTGCGTGTCTCGATGTAGTCGATCGGAAGCCCGGACAGCTGCATCCCGGCCATGATGCCGGCGATCCGGGAGTTGCCGTCGAACCGCAGCGGATAGGCCCCCGTCAGGAAGGTCTTGGCGTCCTCCAGTTCCCCGGCGGTGACGCCACCCTCGGCCATGCGGCGCCATTCGTCCCGCACCACCCCGACCGCCTCGGCCATGGTGTCGTTTCCGGAAGAGAATTGGCCGACGACGAGCGGGCCGAAATCCTTCGGGGCGAGGTAGGCCCCGATTCCGTAGGTCAGGCCGCGCTCGACCCGCACCTCTTGCATGAGGCGGGATTCGAACCCCGATTCGCCCAGAATGTGGCTCATGACGTAGGCCGGCAGGAAATCGTCGTCCTCGCGGGAGATGCCGGCGTGTCCGAACAATGCGACCGACTGCGGCG
>JANQKA010000615.1 GCA_028281405.1 Hasllibacter sp.
GCGGGCCCGCGAAACGGTTCCTTAGAGCGCCAGCAACTTTGATGTGAACACTACATCGGCTGACGATTGTGGTCGGCGCGCTTCAATTATTCGCGTTGATCATCATGCATCTTGCGCCGGTGATTCCATCAAAACCGCCGGCGCTCCATCGGCGTGCGGGCGCGGGCGTGGTGATCCGCGAACGCGAAGCGCGCCTTGGGTTCGGCCCGAACCGAATTTCCGCTACGGAATGACTGTTCGCCCGACGAGGCCGGGGAAATACCCGGCAAACGAATCACAGCATGTAGCGCGACAAATCGGCGGAGCGCGAAAGCTCCCCGAGATTCGCCTCGACGAATTCCGCGTCCACGATCACCGTCTCCCCGGAACGCTCCGGCGCCGCGAAGCTCAACTCCTCGAACACCCGCTCCAGCACCGTGTACAGTCGGCGCGCCCCGATGTTCTCGACGCTGCGGTTCACCTCGGCCGCGATGCGCGCGAGCGCGTCGATGCCGTCCTCTGTGAACATGACGGTGACCTCCTCCGTGTTCATCAGGGCGGCGTATTGGCGGGTCAGCGCGTTGTCCGTCTCCGTCAGGATTCGGACGAAATCCTCCTCGGTCAGGGCCCTGAGCTCGACGCGGATCGGCAGGCGTCCCTGAAGTTCCGGCAGCAGGTCGGACGGCTTGGCGACGTGGAACGCGCCGGAGGCGACGAACAGGATGTGGTCGGTGCGGACGGCCCCGTATTTGGTGGAGACGGTCGTCCCCTCGATCAACGGCAGCAGGTCGCGCTGCACGCCTTCGCGGCTGACGTCGCCGCCGCGGGTCTCGGAGCGGGCGCAGACTTTGTCGATTTCGTCGATGAACACGATTCCATTCTGCTCCACCGCGTCGAGCGCGGCCTTCTTGACGGCTTCCTCGTCCAGAAGCTTGTCCGCCTCCTCCGACAGCAGCACCTCGTGGCTCTCGGCCACGGTCAACCTCTTCTTGGTGGTGCGCGGCCCGAAGGCTTTTCCGAGCATGTCTCCCAGATTCATCATCCCCGCCATGGCGCCCGGCTGGCCGGGAATCTCCATGAACGGCATCGAGGGCGCGGAGTCGGCGAGCTCGAGTTCTATGACCTTTTCGTCGAGCTCGCCGGTTTTGAGTTTCTTGCGGAACATCTCGCGGGTCGAATCGCGCGCGTTTTCGCCGGCGAACACGTCGATGACGCGGTTCTGGGCGGCCTCCTCGGCGGCGGCCTTCACCTCTCCCCGCATGCGCTCGCGCGTCATGGTCAGGCTGGAATCCATGAGGTCGCGCACGATCTGCTCCACGTCGCGCCCGACGTAGCCCACCTCGGTGAACTTGGTCGCCTCGACCTTGATGAAGGGCGCGTGCGCGAGTTTGGCCAGGCGGCGGCTGATCTCCGTCTTGCCGACGCCGGTTGGGCCGATCATCAGGATGTTCTTCGGGTACACCTCTTCCCGCAGTTCCGGGTCGAGTTGCTTGCGCCGCCACCGGTTGCGGAGCGCCACGGCGACCGCGCGCTTGGCGTCGGACTGTCCGATGATGAATCGGTCGAGTTCCGAGACGATTTCGCGGGGCGTCAGGTCCGTCATTGGATTGTCTCCACCGTCAGGTTGCCGTTGGTGTACACGCAGATTTCGGCGGCAATCGCCATCGACCTGCGGGCGATCTCCTCGGCGTCGAGATCGGTTTCCATCATGGCCCGCGCCGCGGCGAGGGCGTAATTCCCGCCGGAGCCGATCGCGGTCACGTCGTGTTCGGGCTCGAGCACGTCGCCGGAGCCGGTGATCACGAGCAGGATCTTTCCATCGGTTACGATCAGCATTGCCTCGAGCTTCTGCAGGTATTTGTCGGTGCGCCAGTCCTTGGCCAGCTCCACGGCGGCGCGGGTCAACTGGCCGGGAGACGCCTCGAGCTTTTTCTCCAGCCGCTCCAACAGAGTGAAGGCGTCCGCGGTCGATCCGGCGAATCCGGCGACGACCTCCTGGCCTCCGGGAGACAGGCGCCGGACCTTGCGCGAGGTGCCCTTGATGATGGTCTGCCCGATGCTCACCTGGCCGTCGCCCGCGACGACGATCTTGCCGCCCTTCTTCACGCCGATGATCGTGGTGCCGTGCCAGCCGGGAAAATCGTTCATTTCAGGATCCTTGGACCGGGCGGCGCCACGGGCGCCCGCCGTGATTCGCCGGGAGCGGAAATCCCGGAATTCCTGGGTTCGGGAAAGCTCCAAACGAATCGGCCGCCGGTGGTCGCGGAGGCCGATTCGACAAGGCGTCGGGCCGATTCGCCGGTGGGCGCTCCGCCGCCCCGCGATTCATGCCAGACCGGGTGATTCGCCCAAGTCCTCAGGCGGCCTCTATGCCGTCCATTTCGAGGGTTTCGACAACCCAGCTCCTCAGAGCCGAGGCCGGGAGGGCGCCCGTCTTGGTTGAGACCACCTGGCCGTCCTTGAACATGAACAGCGCCGGAATGCCGCGCACGCCCAAGGAGCCGGGCGTGTTCATGCTCTCTTCGATGTCGACCTTCACGACCTTCAACCGGCCCTGGAATTCGACGCTGATCTCCTCCAGCGTCGGGGCGATCTGCTTGCAGGGTCCGCACCATTCGGCCCAGAAATCGACGAGGACGGGGATGTCGGACTGTAGAACCTCGGTATCGAAGGTCACGTCGTTCGCGGCGGTCGTGGACATGGATCGTCTCCTGGAGTGTGCGTCGCCGGGGAACCTAGTTTTCCGCCCCGTCGGGGTCAAGCGCCGGGATGCGGGAAAGACATTCGTCCAACAGCGGGTCTGGAAGGGTCATCTGGGTCGCGTTCGCCGTCCAAAGGACGCGGACCTCGATCCGCCGGCCGGGAAGAATCAGGACTGACGCCGCGCGGTAGACCGCCATCTGCCGCAGAATGCCCTCGGGCACCTCGGCGGGCGTTCCGGGCACGACGGCGTTCGTTTTGTGGTCGACCACCACGGCCCGGCCCTCGTCCAGGATCAAGCGGTCGATGATCCCCTCGTACCTCGACCCACCGACGGTCGCGGCGAACGGAACCTCGGCGAGCGTCCCCGGAGCGAACACCTCGGCGCATCCCGGGGCGCGCAGAACCGCGAGGGCCTCCCCGGCCGCGCCGTCGAAGTGTTCGGCGAGAGGCTCCATGTCTGGACGGCGGCGCAGCTTGTCGAGGATTTCCTCCCAGCGCGGTTCGGGAAGCCCCGGCAATATCTCAAGCAATTCATGCACCGCGCTTCCTCGCAGTGTCGCGATGTTTTCGGGAAGGTTGGCGGCTCCGGGAAGCGCCTTCGCGCCACCGAGGTCGCTGGGAGAGCGGACGGGCGGAGCCTTCTCCGGAGGCGGAGCCGGCTCGGTCAGCCAGTCCGGCAGATCCTCCTTTGGCGGTGAATCGGAAGGACCATCGGTCGGGGCGGCGGTCCAATCTCCACTCTCGATCCGCAGCGCGCCTTCGACCTCTTCGACCGTCACCGGGGATTTTTCCGGGGTGCCGATCACGGCCTTGGCCATGATCGAATGCCAGCTTTCGTGGTCCTCTCCCGTTTCACCCGCGGCGGCGATGATCAGCCACTGCTCCGCCCGGGTCATCGCGACGTAGAGGAGTCTGTTCGACTCCTCGTTGATTTTCGTCATTTCCAATTCGAGCGAATTCTTGACGAGATCCGGCGCGGCGGCCGCTGGTGGTTTCAAGAGGGGCGCGCCGTCCGCCAGGATCACCCTGTCCCTGAATTGAATCCTGCGCTTCGCGGTGTCGGGCAAGATGACGATGGGGGACTCCAGACCCTTCGCGCCGTGGACGGTCATCACGCGGATCAGGCCACCGGAGGAAGAAAGACTGCGTTTCACCTCGACGTCGTCCGACGACAGCCACGTCAGGAATCCGTCGAGGCTCGGCGCGTCCACGCTCTCGAATTTGAGGGCGAGCTCGATCAGCGCCTCGATTCCGTCGCGCGCCTCCGCTCCCAGCCGGGATAGAAGGCGCAATCGGCCGCAGTGCCGCGTGAGGAGGCGTTCGATCAATTCGTGTGGACGCAGGTAATCGACCTGAGCCCGAAGATCTTCGAAAACCGCGACTGTTCCGCCAGTGGTTGCCCGGACGCTGGGAGGACGCGTTCTTCGACCTCAGGGTCGCACTGTGGACACGTGCCGATGAGATTGAGGGTTGAACGCGCCAATTGGCCGCGGTGGCTTCGCGAAAGCGCCTCAGTCCCCGTCCAAGTATGCGCTCACGATATTCTTTTCGGCCAACCGGCCGAGCTCTTCATGCAGGCGCCGTTCATCGATGGGGATACCCAGGATCACGGAGTGCGATTTGTTCTCGTTTCTTGGAGCGTGACGAACGT
>JANQKA010000660.1 GCA_028281405.1 Hasllibacter sp.
ACCGAAAGCGACCGCCTCCGAGGAGGCGGCGCGGATGGCGCGTGAGGGGACCGCGACCGCGATCATGAAGGGACAGGTGCACACTTCGACCTTCCTGAAAGGGCTCCTTCCCGCCTCCGCCGGCCTGAGATCGCCGGGAGACAGGTGCGGGCATGTGTTCCACATCACGGCTCCGTCCTCCGATCGACCGCTCCTGTTGACCGACGCCGCGCTGAACGTTCGGCCGGACGTGGGGACGCGGCGGGAATGCCTCCGCCAAGCTGTCCGGCTTGCGCGGCAGCTGGGCGTGCGGCGCCCCAAAGCCGCGATCCTTTCAGCCAACGAGGATCCGATTCCGTCGCTTCCCGATTCGATGGAGGCCGCGGACATCGCCGCTTGGGCTCGGGAAGCGATCGAAGAAGTGGATGTGTCGGGGCCCATGGCGTTGGACCTGATCTGGTCCAAGGGCGCCGCCGAGGCCAAGGGTTATGTTTCCCCCGTGGCGGGCGACGCCGACATCGTTCTGGCGCCGGACGTGACAACGGGAAACGCGATCTTCAAACTCATGGCGTTGGGCATGGGATGTTGCGCGGGCGGGGTGGTGATGGGAGCCAAAGTGCCGATCCTTCTGACTTCACGGAGCCAAGGTCCGGCGGCGCGGTTGGCGTCCGCAGCGCTCGGGGCCATCGTGGCGGCGGGAGGACGGGAATGATTCTGGTCGTCAACGCGGGGTCCACCTCGATCAAGGCGGAGGTGTTCGACGCCGATCTCGCGTCGCTGGCCTCGGGGATGGTCGACGGGATAGGCGGTCGGGCGCGGCTGCGCATCGGGGAGACCTTGGACGAATCCTACGCTCCGGATCACGATTCCGCGCTTGAGGTTTTATTGGATGGCCTGTCCGGGGCAGGTTTCCCTCTCGGGGTCATGAGCGGCGCCGGGCACCGGGTCGTTCACGGCGGGGCGCGGCTGACGCGGCCGGTTCGGGTGACCGACGAAACCATCGCCGAAATCGAAGCTTGCGTCCCCCTGGCCCCGCTGCACAATCCGGCGAACCTCGCCGCGATCCGCGCGCTCGCGGCGGCGGCTCCCGATTTGCCGCAAACCGCTTCGTTCGACACCGCCTTCCACGCCGACAACGACGATCTCGCGACGACCTACGCCCTACCCGAATCGCTGCGGAGAGAGGGGATGCGGCGTTACGGGTTTCACGGTCTGTCGTACGCGTCGCTGGTCGAGAGCATGGGAGACCGGCTCCCGGAACGGCTGATCGCCTTCCATCTTGGCGGAGGCTCCTCTATCGCCGCGATCAGGGAAGGGCGTTCGGTAGCGACCACCATGGGGTATTCGCCGCTGTCCGGACCACCGATGGGGACGCGGTCGGGCGACATCGACGCGGCCATCGTGCTAGAAATCGCCGGGCGTCGGGGCGTTGAAGACACGCTGAGATTCCTGAACCGGGACAGCGGGATCAGGGGCTTGGCGGGCACGGCGGACATGCGGGAACTTGAGGCGCGGGGCGACCCGGCGGCGGAATTCGCGATCGAGCACTTCGCCTATTGGTGCGCGCGTCACGCCGGTTCGCTCACCGTGGCGCTGGGGGGCGTCGACGCGCTGGCCTTCACGGGAGGAATCGGCGAGAATTCGGCGCGGGTGCGCGACGCCATCGTCGGGCGGATGGCATTCCTGGGCGAGCCACCCGTCCATGTCGTTCCAGCGGACGAGGAACGGCAGATCGCCAGAGACGCCCTGCGGCTGTTGGGCTGACGGCTTTTTTTGTTGGGGCGGTGCTTGGATGAGCGTGTCTTGATACCGCGGAAATTTCGTCGATGAGCGAGGCATGACGGCATCCGGAGCAGACCCGGAGGCGCGCCGGGAATCTCGCGGCGGGAGGGAAAGCCGTTGCGCTGGGGGTGGACAAGGATGGTATCAGGGAGCGTTGTCAGTGATCGTCGGTTTCCCGCGGAACGCACAGGGAGTTAATTCTTCAACGGAGACAGCAAGTTAGAAGATTTTTCGGATTTTCTTGCTGAGCGTCGTTATGGTCGCTCCAATTATGTCGCAGCAGAGCCCGCACTCAATGGAACGCCAGAATTCGCTTCTGTCCAAGCCGCGCCTCTCCGCCCCGCGCCGGACGAAACCCGCCCTTGGCGTGAGGTGGGGATCGCGGTCTGAGCGTTTCGGAGGCGTTCAGTGCGCAGGCGGAATTTGCGTTGCCCAGGAGGTGGGGCAATGCTGAAGTTCGAGGAAATATTCATCACCGGCATGTTCGGCCGCTTCAATGTTTCTCTTCCGATCGGGGACAACAAGATGATTCTTGTTGTCCCGAATGGAATTGGGAAGAGCAAGGTTCTTAGCGCGTTTTTCTACTTCATCAGCAGGCAGTGGAAAAGTTGGACGAGATTCAATTCAACACGATGACCGTCCGCACAGACCAGGAGATGCACGGACAACAGCCGATGTCTTGGCGGGGCGGGGCCATCCGATCGAAGGCTGACACGGGGCGACGGCCCATCGGGTGGTGTCAGTGACGATTCGATCAGGGCGAGATGCGCGGGGACGGTGGGTTTGGGCATGCCGCCCCCGCGCGGCGGCGCTCCGTGGAACGCCACGGCTTGTCATGGGGCGAGTCCGCTTGCGTGTCAACACCGGGGCACCCCAAACATCGACGCTTCATTCTTAAACGGGTAGTCGACATGAAGCATCTGATTCCGGCGGCGTTGACCGCCCTGATCCTCGTGCCCAGCACCGCCCCGGCGGCGGTCGAGGTGCGCTACACTTGGAGCAGTTGCGTCACGCTGGCCCGGGTCGTCAGTTTCGCGGCCTATCACAAGGCCGTGGAAAGCGGACTGCTCGACACCTTGAAGGCCACCCTTTCGAAATGGCCGAACGAGAAGGACGAGAACATCGAGTATGCTGTGTCATCGACCTTCGATTACTTCAATCCAAACCTTGAAACACCCGACGAGTTCGCCGCCGGATACCTGAAGGTTTGCACGGACTACAGCCGGTGATCCGGCGGGGCGGCGCATCCGTTCCACGACCGACACGGGCCGATTCGATGCCGGTGGAGTTTTTGACGATACGATCGGGGCGAAACACGCGGGGATGCGGTCGGCGGGTGTGTCATCCCCGCGCCGCGGCGCAAGGAGGAGCGCAACGCAAAATATGTGAAAATCCATGTGCCGGTCAACACAAAGTTCCCAAATACTCAATGAAACCACCACGGCCTGGGGCGGTCGCCGCCGGAGCCGGACAACAGGAGATGTCAATGAAGAATTTCACGACGACCCACTTCTGAGCCGGAACGTCCACCGAAACCCGCGCGCGCTTCGACGCGGGGCTGCGGGACCACATGTGCCGGGTCTGCGGGCTGATGATCCTTGGAATGCTCGTCGCCGCCGGGGCGCGTGGGCCGTC
>JANQKA010000667.1 GCA_028281405.1 Hasllibacter sp.
GGAACGGACCTTGCCCCCGAATTCGTCCACGCCTAAAGGAGTGGGGACGCGAGTGGAGGATGCGATGTCATACCGGGAGACCTACGACAGTTGGAAGTCCGATCCCGAAGGCTTCTGGATGCGGGCCGCGGAGAAGATCGATTGGGTCGCCCCTCCCACGAAGGCGCTTTGGAGCGAAAACGCGCCCTTCCACGAATGGTTCAAGGACGCCCGCGTCAACACCTGCTGGAACGCCGTGGACCGCCATGTCGAGGCGGGAAACGGCGACCGCGCCGCCATCATCCACGACAGCCCTGTCACCGGCTCCGTCCGGAAGATCACCTACGCCGAGTTGCGTGACGCCGTCGCGCGGCTCGGAGGCGCGCTCGCCGCCCAAGGCGTGGCCCCGGGGGACCGCGTCATCATCTACATGCCGATGGTGCCCGAAGCGATTGTGGCGATGCTGGCCTGCGCACGTGTCGGCGCCATCCACTCTGTCGTGTTCGGGGGCTTCGCGGCGAACGAGCTCGCCACGCGGATCGACGACGCCAAACCCAAGGCCATGATCGCGGGCTCCTGCGGGATCGAACCGGGGCGCGTCGTCGCTTACAAGCCGCTTCTCGACTCGGCCATCGAACAAGCCGGGCACAAGCCCGAATTCTGCGTGGTTCTCCAGCGTCCCGAAGGGGAGGCCGAACTGATTCCCGGACGGGATCACGAGTGGAACGCGTTCCAGGAGGGCGCGGCCCCCTCGGACTGCGTCCCGGTGTCGGGCGACCACCCGGCCTACATCCTCTACACCTCCGGCACCACCGGACACCCCAAGGGCGTCGTGCGCCCGACGGCCGGCCATCTGGTCGCCTTGGAATGGACCATGACGAACATATACGACGTCGCCCCCGGTGAGGTGTTCTGGGCCGCGTCCGATGTCGGATGGGTCGTGGGCCACAGTTACATCTGCTACGCGCCGCTGATCCACGGAAACACCACGGTCGTGTACGAGGGCAAGCCGGTCGGCACCCCCGACGCGGGCGCGTTCTGGCGCGTGATCCGGGACCACGGGGTCTCGGTCCTATTCACCGCTCCCACCGCCATCCGCGCCATCAAGCGCGACGATCCGAAGGGGGAGATGGCGGCGGACTACGACATGTCGAAGTTCCGCACTTTGTTTTTGGCGGGGGAGCGCGCCGATCCGGACACCATCGAATGGGCGGAGCGCCTTCTGAATCTCCCCGTCATCGACCATTGGTGGCAGACGGAAACGGGTTGGACCATCGCCGGCAATCCCATCGGCATCGAGCGCATGCCGGTGAAGCGCGGTTCTACCACCGTGCCCATGCCCGGTTGGGATTTGCGCATCCTCGGCGACGACGGGCACGAGACGCCCCGGGGCGAGCTCGGCGCCATTGCGGCCAAACTCCCCCTGCCCCCGGGAACACTTCCGACGCTCTGGAACGCCGACGACCGGTTCCGAAAGTCCTATTTGGACGCCTTCCCCGGCCACTACGAAACCGGCGACGCGGGGTATATCGACGAAGACGGCTACGTCTACATCATGGCGCGCACCGACGAC
>JANQKA010000672.1 GCA_028281405.1 Hasllibacter sp.
TGTGGGCGATCGGAGCGTCGGAGCGGGCGCGGATGATCTCCGCCTGAACGCGGTTGAACCGCGCAACCTGGTCCGACGAGAAACGCCGGAAGGCGAGGACGTGGGCCGGATTGGGCTCGGTCACCGTGAGGTTGGGGGGATCGATTTGATCGAAGCTCCCGTATTCCATCGACCAGAAGACGTTTCCCCAGGCGCGGTTGAGCGCGCCGACCGTCCCGTAACGGCGGGCGAGCCAGTCCCGGAACGCGCGGGCCGCCGCGGCGGAGTACGACACGGCGGTGTCGTGGCAGCCGTATTCGTTGTCCGTTTGCCAAGCGGCGACGCGCCCGTCCCGCCCGTAGCGGTCGGCCATGAGGCCGACGACGCGACGGCACTCGTCGAGATAGCCCCCGTGCGAAAAACAGTAGTGGCGCCGAGAGCCGAACCGGCGGGGCCTTCCTTCCGCGTCCACCGGAACCATGTCGGGGTGCTTGTCCAGCATCCAGCGCGGCGGGGTGGCGGTGGGCGTGCCCATGACGACGCCGAGTCCCGCGCCCGCGAGGACGTCCAGGGCGCGGTCGAGCCAATCCCAATCCACCTCTCCCGGGCGCGGCTCGATCCGGCTCCAGGCGAATTCGCCGACGCGGACCAGGGTGAGTCCCGCTTCCGACATGCGCCGGGCGTCGTCCACCCAATCCGCTTCCGGCCAGTGTTCGGGATAGTAACAGACGCCGAGGGCGCGTTTCGTTTCAGTCATCCACACGCCGTCCTTCGACGACCCACATCGTTTCGGGAAACGACCACGGCGGGGTCAGTCCGCGGTTCGTCAGCGCCGCGCCGGAAAGCCGGAGCGCACCCCGGGACAGGGCCGTCTCGCCGCGCGACAGGGGGTGTGGACCGCCGCGGTCGGCGATGTCCACCTCGTAGAACGCTCCGGGATCGAGCCTGGTCAGGCGCAGGGGACGCGGCGCGATCTGGGAGGAGGTGGCCGCCTTTCCGGCGAACACCACGAAACGGGAGCCGTCGCGGGAGAGTTGCTGTTCCGCGACGACAGCGGGGTCGGGGCTGTCGAGCCTCAATATGTCGGCCTCCATCATCCACCCGCGGTTTTCGCGCCACCACGCGGTCACGCGGGAGAGGACTTCCGCCTCGTGGTCGGTCAGCTCGCGCGGGTCCATCTCGAAACCCATGTGCCGCTGCGCCGCGACCCAGGCCCTGAAGGAGATGTCGAGGACGCGCCCGGAGGTGTGGCAGCGGCGCGGGCCGACGTGGGAGCCCGTCACCGCCGCCGGCAGGAAGAGCGCTGCGTCGTGCTGGATCCGCAGCCGCTCGAGGGCGTCGTTCGAATCGGAAGGCCAGACGCGGTGCGCGCGCGACAGGATGCCCGCGTCGACGCGTCCCCCGCCCGAGGCGCAGGTTTCGATTTCGATCGACGGAAACGCGGCGCGGAGGCGGTCGATCAGGGCGTAGGTGCCCCGCGTCCGGTCGGCCCCGGGCTCGGGAAGGACGCGGTTGTGGTCCCACTTGACGTATTCGATGTCGTGCCCCGACAGGATCGCCGAAATCTTGTCGAACAGGTGGTCGCGGACGTCCTCCCGCGCCATGTCGAGGGCCATCTGGCCGCGCCCGAGGCATTGATCGGGCGCCCCGAGTATCCAATCGGGCCGGGAGCGGCGCAGGTCGCTGTCGGGATTCGTCATTTCCGGTTCGAACCAGAGCCCGAACGTCATGCCGAGCCGATGGACGTGATCGATGAACGGGGTCAGCCCATCGGGCCATTTGCGGGGGTCGACTTCCCAATCCCCCAGCGACGAGGTGTCGTCGTCCCGTCCGCGGAACCATCCGTCGTCCAGAACGAAGCGTTCCGCCCCCAGGGAGGCCGCGCGGGACGCGATGTCCGCCAGCACGGCCGGGTCGTGGTCGAAATAAACCGCCTCCCAGCAATTGTAGTGGACGGGACGCGGGCGGGACCGGTCGGGCCACGGGACGACGCGGTCGCGGATGTGTCGCTGGAGGGCCGCGGCCGGGCCGTTGAGCCCTCCGTCCGAGAGGGCGAGGATCAGCGGCGCGGTCTCGAAACGCGTCGCGGGAGAGGTTTCCGTTCCCGGAGCGTGGCCCCACTGGACCTGTCTGCGTCCGTCGGGCAGCTCCTCCGCCACCATCCGGTGACCGCCGGACCAGCCGTAATGCATCATGGCGGCGACGCCGCGCGTGTTGGTCGTTCCGCGGTCCGGGATGACGAGGGCGGGAAAATGCTCGTGCCCGGTCCGTCCCGTCCGGTTCTCCCGGGCGCGCTGGCCGGGCGTCCACGGAACGCGGTTGAGTTGGAATTCCCCGATCCACCGGCCGGACACGTCGATCATGTGGTCGGAAAGCTGGGACGCGGGGAGTACCGGGGCAGCCAGCCAGTGGACGCGGACCGGCGCGTCCGCTTCGAGAACCGTGCGGGCGGTCAGGATGTCTCCGTCGGCGTCGAACCGGAATGTCAGGCGCAGGCCGAGGCGGGCGTCTTCGGCGGAGATGGAAAGCCCCGCCCCGTCCCGCCGGTCCCCGGTCGTTTCGAACCGCGGCGCGACAGGCGCTCCGTCGGCGGTGTGCAATATCAATCCCGGATGCCCCGGAAAGGCGCGTTCCGCCTCGGGGCACAGCGTGAGGTCGGGATTGCGGTCGAGCATGCCGCCGGTGGAGTCGATGGCGGCGGCGCGGGCGAGGGCGCCGGGGTCTTCGCCGGCCGGCAGGGAGGGCCCCCAATGGACGCAGGCGGGAAGCCCTCCGTCCGTGGAGGCCAGGACCAGCGTCTGCGGCCCGGCGTCGACGCGCCAGGTCCGGAGCTCCCCGCGTCTCACGGGCGGGGCCCTACTTCACCGCGCCGAGGGTCAGGCCCGCGATGAAGTGGCGCTGCATCAGGAAGAAGATCGCCACCGGGGGCAGGGCGGCGACGATGCTTCCCGCGCTCATCAGGTGGTACGCGGCGCGGAACTGCGCGTTGAAGGACGTGATGCCCGCGGTCACCGGCTGGCTCTCGACGCCCTGGGTGAGCACGACCGCCCAGAAGTAGTCGTTCCAGATGAAGGTGAAGATCAGCACGCTGAGCGCGGCGATGGCGGGCTTCATCAGGGGAAGCACGACATGGATGAAGATGCGCCATTCGGCGACGCCCTCGACGCGCGCCGCCTCGATCAGCGGAAAGGGCAGGGCGCGGATGAAATTCCGCATGAACAGCGTGCAGAAACCGGTTTGGAACGCGATATGGAAAAGGACGAGTCCGGTTTTCGTGTTGTAGAGGCCGAGCTCCAGCGTCAGGTCGCGGACGGGCACCATGAGGATCTGGAACGGAACGAAATTGCCCGCGACGAACATGAAGAAGATCCAGTGGTTGGAGCGGAATTTGTAGATCCCCAGGGCGAAGCCCGTCATCGAAGACAGCGCGACCGCGCCGATCACCGTGGGCGCGGTGATCATGACCGAATTGAGCAGGTAGCGCGGCATGTCGCTTTCCAGGAACACCTTTCCGTAGTTGGTGAAACCCTCGAACGACGACGGCCAGCTCCAGTAGTTTCCGGTGGCGAAGTCGGCGTCGGGCTTGATCGAAAAGATCGCCACGGCGATCAGCGGCGCGAGCCAAAGCAGGAGGGCGGCGGGCAGGAACGCCTGATAGGCCGCCCGCGCCGGACGGGACGCCGTCTGGATGGGTCTTGGAAACATCAGCGCGCTCCCTTCTCTTCCCGCCACATCGAATGCAGGAAGTAGGCGATGAAGCAGAGCATGATGAAGAAGAGCACGACGGCGATGGCCGCGCCGTAGCCCATGCGGAAGCCGTATTCGGACAGCGCGACCTCGAACATGTAGTAGGCGAGCACGCGGGAAGAGCCGAAGGGACCGCCCGCGGTCATGATCGAGATCAGGTCGAACGAGCGCAACGCTCCGATGATCGTCACCACGAAGGCGATGAAGGTCGCGGGCCTGAGTTGGGGAATGATGATGTGCCAGAGCAATCTCCGGCCCCTCGCCCCGTCCAGCCGCGCGGCTTCGACCTGCTCGGGATCGACGGCGTTGAGGCCGGTGAGGTACAGGATCATGCAATAGGCCGTCTGCGGCCAGAGTCCCGCGGCGATGATGCCCACGGTGACGTAATTCTCGTCCCCGAGAACGTTGACCGGGCCGAGGCCGATCCAGCCGAGGAGGATGTTCAGAAGGCCGAACGTCGGGTCGTAGAACCATGTGAACACGAGACCGACGACGACCTGGGATATCACGAATGGAAAGAAGAACAGCGATTTGTAGAGCCTGATTCCCGTCACGGTCTGGTTGAGGAAGAGCGCGATGAACAGCCCGGCCGGAATCGCCAGAAGGTAAAGCGCGAGCCAGACGAGGTTGTTCTTGAGCGAGGTGAAGAAGGCGTCGCGGTCGACGAATTCCCAGTAGAGGTCGCCGTAGTTTCGCAGCCCGACGTATTCGGGCTCCCCGAGCCCGTCCCATTCGTAGAGCGAAATCCCGAAGGATTGGAATATCGGGAAGATGACGTAGACGAGGAAGAACAGGACGCCGGGAGCGAGGAACAGCCAAGGCGTCAGCGTCTGCTGGTTGCGGCGCCACCACGCGGCTCCGGCGGTTTGCTGCTTCGCGGTCGTCATCGACATTTTCCCGGTTCGCTGGGGGCGGATCCCCGACGGGGGGACCCGCTTGGTCCGGGCGCCCGGCGGACCGGGCGCCCTTGTTCGTTCACTTGTAGATCCGGCCGCGGGCGCGCTCGAGTTTCCGCAGTATGCGGTCGAGGTCGCCGGGCTTGACCATGAACTCCTGGAAGCCCTCCATCGAGACCTTCGCCATTTCGGCGGGCGCGTCCCGGTCCCAGAACTGGGCGACGCCGCCCGGGGAATTCGACGAGAGCATCCTGAAGCCCTTGTTCAGGAATTTGTCGTTGTCGACCGAGGATTTCGCGTTGACCGGCAGTTGGCCCAGATTGGCGCCGTTGTTGATTTCCGTCTGGACGTCCGCGGAAACGACGAACCTCAGGAATTCGCGGGCCGCCTCCTTGTTCGCGGCCTTCGCCGGGATGTGGAAGGTGTCGGTCGGGGCGTCCTCGGCCAGTTCGACGTTCGGGTTGATCACCGGGAACTGGTAGAAGTCGAGCTGGTCGTCGGTGAGTCCCGCGTCGCGCAGGGGCGCCACGGCGAAGTTGCCCATCAGGTAGTGGACGGCGTCGCCGTTGACCATGAACGGCAGGGCCTCCTGCCAGGAATAGGTCTGGTGATTGTCGATGAAGGCTCCCATGTCGATGAGATCCTTCCAGTTCATGAAGGTCCGCCTGACCCTCGGGTCGGTCCACGCGACCTCGCCGGCGGCGAGATCCATGTGGAAGTCGAAACCGTTGGTGCGCATGTTGAGGTAGTCGAACCATCCCCCGGCGGTCCAAAGGAATTTTGTGCCGATGGTGACGCAGGCGCGGCCCGAGTCGAGGATGGCCCGGCAGTTCGCCTTGAATTCCTCGAAGGTCTCCGGCTCGTCGAGTCCGAGTTCCTCGTAGATGTCCTTGCGGTAGTAGACCCCCCACTGGTAGTAGGTGTAGGGAACGCCCCACTGCTTGCCGTCGATGGTCATCGCGCCTTTGGTGGAGACGAGATTGCGGGCGATGTCGCGCTCCCTCCAGAGGTCGGAGACGTCTTCGAACAGGCCGGCCTCCACGTAGGGGCGCATGCGGTTGGCGGCGTACCAGGTGTTCACGTCGGGCGGGTTGGCCGTCAGGAAGTTCCTGATCTGGGTCTTGTATTCCTCGCGGTCGATGACCGTGGTTTCGATGTCGAGGTCCGGATGCAGCTTTTGGAAGTCCGCGATCATCTTCTCCATCGTCGCGCGCGGGGCGGGGTTCGACGTGTCGAGGAAAATCTTCAGGTTTCCGGACAGCCCGGCGGCCGCGGACGCGGTGGTCAGCGCGGCTGTGGCGGCCGCCGCGAATAGCGCCGCCTTCAAGATGGAACGCATGGGTTTCCTCCCGTTTTTCAGTGCGTTTCCCCGGGTATCGCCGACCGGGCGGTCGTCGGCAAGCCGAATTTCCCATCGTGTCCCGTCGGAGACCGCGCCGGGGGCGCGGCGGTGGAAGGCTCCGCTTCACCGTGCCCGGCTCTTCCCCGGACGCCCCGCTCGGAACCGCGCGGGAACCGCCCGTATCGCGTCGGTCAGCGCGAGGGCGCGACCGGACGCCCCGCGCGGAACCACGCGGGAACCGTTCCCGGCGTTGGCGACCGGGGTGGATGTCCGCGTCGTCCGCGGGCGTGGACCGCGTTTGGCGCCCGCGCATCCAGGGCGGTTCCTACCGCGCCGACCGGGGGAGGAGGCTCCCGCGGCGACTCCCGCGCCTCCGTCGTGTCACGCCCCGCGTCGCCCCGGGACGGAAACCGGGGAGGAGACCGCCGTTCCAATTTCACCCCCCGACGGCGGCCGCGCTTCGAAACCGGGCCGCGGTCGACCGTGTCCCGCGGGCCGTCGCGCTCCGCGCGGGAGTTTGGACGATTGGGGCGGTCGGGATGCCGGCACCTCCGTTGAACGCCTTTGGGGGCGCCTCCAAGCCCGATCCCGGCCGCAATCCCCCGAGGCCGCGTCCCCGGCGCCAAGGGGCGGCGCGGGTCGCCGGGGCCGTCGACCACGGGCGCGCGCCCGGGCCCGCGCCTCGCCGTATCCGGTCGCCACGCCGATGGAGCGGGGTTGGCCGTGTCGAAACCGGGCCGCGGTAGACCGTGTCCCGCGGGCCGTCGCGCTCCGCGCGGGAGTTTGGACGATTGGGGCGGCCGGGATGCCCGCACCCCCGTTGAACGCCTTTGGGGGCGCCTCCAAGCCCGATCCCGGCCACAATCCCCCGAGGCCGCGTCCCCGGCGCCGAGGGGCGACGCGGGTCGCCGGGGCCGTCGTCCACGAGGGGCGCACGGGCCCGCGCCGCGCCGTTTCCGGTTGCCACGCCGATGGAGCGGTGTTAGCCGTGTCGAAACCGTTTCGCGGTTGGGGAATGGCGGAAGCTTGGACGAAATCCGGCGTCGCCCGCCGGAAGGAGCAGCGCATGCGCGACACTCTTCGGGGAATCGACGCCGTTCGGCCGGGTCCGGGCGGGCAACCGCGCTTGGAATTTCCGCCGGACTTGCGCGTTCCGCGTCACCCGGGCGCGTCCCGTCGGCGGGGCCGGCGGCGGAATACACGATCGGGAGGTTTCTGATGTCCGGAGTTGCCCTGCGCGGCGTGGTCAAGAGGTACGGCGAAACGTCGGTGATACACGGCGTCGACCTCGATATCGCCGACGGAGAGTTTTGCGTGTTCGTGGGCCCCTCGGGGTGCGGCAAGTCGACCCTCCTGAGGATGGTCGCGGGGCTGGAGGAGACGAGCGAAGGGCGGATCATGATCGGCGACCGCGACGTGACGCGCGCCGATCCGGCCGAACGGGGAGTGGCGATGGTGTTTCAGACCTACGCGCTCTACCCGCACATGACGGTTTCGGAAAACATGGGATTCGGCCTCAGGATGACGGGACATCCGAAGGCCGAAATCCGCGAAAAGGTCAAACGGGCGAGCCGAATCCTCAAACTGGACGACTATCTCGGACGGAAGCCCGCCGCCCTCTCGGGCGGACAGCGCCAGCGCGTGGCGATCGGAAGGGCCATCGTTCGGGGCCCGGAGGTGTTCCTGTTCGACGAACCGCTGTCGAACCTCGACGCCGAACTGCGGGTGGAGATGCGCGTGGAGATCGCCCGGCTCCACAAGGAGATCGGCGCGACGATGATCTACGTCACCCATGATCAGGTGGAGGCCATGACCATGGCAGACAAGATCGTGGTGTTGCGCGCGGGCCGGGTCGAGCAGGTCGGGGCGCCGATGGATCTCTACCGGGATCCCGACAACCGCTTCGTCGCCGGATTCATCGGCTCTCCTTCGATGAATTTCCTCGACGGGCGCGTGAGCGGGGGCGCGGTTGAGGTGCCGTCCCTCGGAAGAAGCGTCCGTCCGCCCGTCGACCTTCCCGCCGAGGGAACCGCGGTGACCATCGGCCTGCGTCCCGAATTCCTGTCGGTCGATCCGGCGGGGAGCACGCACGGGATCGAACTGACCGAGGCGTTGGGCGGCGTGTCCTACGCCTATTTGCGCGCGGAGTCGGGGGACCGCGTCGTCGTCGAGGAACGCGGCGACGACCGTTCGGACGAGGACGCCCGCGTGGGCGTGTCCTTCGACCCCGAGCGCGCCATGGTGTTCGACGCCGGGAGCGGCGCCCGCGTCCGGTAGGCTCCCCGGGAACCGGGCCGCGACCAGGATTTGATGGACGGGGGGGGCGCGGCATTCGATCCGCGGTCACCGGTCCCGCGCGGCGGCGGGGTGGGCGGACGCGTCCCGGGCGACTGTTCCGGATGTCGCCTTCCCATGCCGCGGCGAAGCGCGCGGGAGCGGGAAATTCCATCGAAATCCGCCCGTATGTGGATCCACGACACCTTGCGGCCCGGCTTGGGACAGGGGCGCTTGGCGGAATTATCGCGGCGGGACGTTCGCCATGCCGCCTCGCGTGGGGGCCGGAGGCCGCTGTAGGCGGACCACGGGGGTGCCTTCGGGCGCCGTCGACATTCGATTCCACGGATCCGGTCCGGGGTTCGCGGGTATTGGGATTCACGGACGCGCCGCGCTCCGATTCGCCTTGAAACGAGGGTGCCGGCCTTGTCGGGTTCCGTGT
>JANQKA010000684.1 GCA_028281405.1 Hasllibacter sp.
AGCCATGCCCGTGATCACCCCGGTGGAGCGGTTGCCTTCGTCGATCGTCAGCCCCGAACCGCCGTCGTCCTCAATGAAGAACTCCAGACTCCCGCCGCCCGCGAACCATGTGCGGACCCACCCCCCGGTGGTCGAGTCGTTGATCGTCACGCTCCTGTCGTCACCGATTTGGACCGGCACACTGGCCCGGGCGGAGGTCGTCACATGGATTCCCGCTTCGTCGAACACGATGGGATTCGCCGCCCCGGCCGGGTCCAGGTTCCAGTCCTCCCCCCCGCCGCCGAACCGCAGAAATTCCACGTTCGTCAATTCGTCCCTGCCCTCCGCCCCGAGGGCGCCGCCCGAACCCGACGTGTCCACGACGAAAATCGTGGCGGTTCCCTCCACGTCCGCCAGCCAAATGTGATAGTCGTCCCTCCGGCCACCGTAAAACACCACGTCGCGGTCGCCGCCCATTCCATCGATCCCCTCCCCGGCGCGGGATCTGTTGAATATGAGATCGTCGTCGTCGGTTCCCGCGATATCCGCGGATCCATCCGCGATCACCACGATGTCGAAGGACAGGGGCTCCGAGACGAGCCCGGTTCCTCCCAAATCGCGCGCGGTGATCCCGATGTCTTCGACATCCGTCGAACTGTCGAGTCTCCCCGAAATCACCCCGCTGTTCGCATCGAGGGACAACCCGGTCATGTCCGTGAAATCCGCCGGCGCCGCGAATGTGAGCGACGGGACGCCGCCGTCGTCTTCAAACGCTCCGCTTATGTCGACTCCCGCGATTGTCGTGCCGTCCGCCAACACCAGATTCCGCAACGGTTCGCTCCCCGCGCCGGGCCTCGTGTTTCCACGCGTCACCACGAGGTCGAACTGGTGCCTGACGTCGTCGTAGGTGGCGTCCTCCACGCCCGACCCCACGACCGTGAGCGTGTAGGTGCCGGCCATCCGCGGAACCATGCCCGAAATCAGCCCGGACTCCGGGTCGTCGATGTTCAGGTTGGAATTGTTGTCCGGGTCGTCGATCAGCGTGAACCGCCGCTCCGCGCCGCCCGCGAACCAGTCCCGGACGTCGATCTCCACCGCCGCGTCGTCCCCGATCTCGCGGCGCACATCGCCGGTCGGGGCGGCGCTCAAATCCACCCGGATGCCTTCATCGCCGAACGCGATGGAATCGGCCATTCCCTGGGCCAGGCGCGCGTCGGGGCCGCCTCCGCCGCCTCCGAACCGCAGAAACTCCACGTTCGTCAGAACATCCCGGCCCTCGTCGCCGCCGGTTCCCTCGGAACCGGTTTCGTCGACCACGAAAATCCTGGTGATCCCGCCATCGTCCACTTCCCAAACGTGATAGTCGTCCCGGCTCCCGGCATAGACGACCACGTCGCCGTCCCCCGCGCGGCCGTCGATCCCCTCGCCGCGGGCCCTGTTGAATATCAAATCGTCCACGTCGGTCCCCGCGACCGACTCGGCGTCGGCGGCGATCACCCTGATGTCGAATTCCCGATAGTGGCTGAGCGGAGGCGTAAGTTCGTCCCGGACGGTGATCCTGATATCATCCACATCCGCCGTACCGCTGAACTCGCCTGAAATCACGCGGTTGTCGGCGTCGAAAGACAAACCGGTCGCGTCGAGATTCGCCGACGACTCGTAGGTGAGTTCCTCCTCGCCGCCATCGTCGGCGAAGGCTCCCCGAATCCCGACGTCCCCGGTCATGGTTCCGGTCGCCAGAATCCAATTCCACAACGGAGCGGAACCATCGGTCGGCGCCGTGTTCTCCGCCACCCTCAACGTGTGCTCGTGCGACAAATCGCCGAAACCATCCAGACCGTCGACGGAGGCGACGACCACGAAGCTGATCTCGCCCTCCACCATCGGTTCGTCCCCCGTGATCGCGCCGCTCGTCCCGTCGATGCTCAGGGTCAGGGGAACGTCGGCGGAGCCCAACATGAAGTCCATCGACGTGACGCCGCCTTCGAACGCGTAGGTGCGGGCCGCCCCCCCGAACCACTCCGAGGCGTCGATGCCCTCCCAAGGGGTTTCGAGCACGTGGATGCCCGTTCCGGGCGCGCCGGACGCCAAATGGACTCCGGCCGGGTCGAACGCGATGGAGTCCGGCATTCCCTCCGCCAAGCGCGCGTCGGCATCTCCGCCTCCCCCTCCGAAGCGCAGAAACTCCACGTTCGTCAGAACATCCCGGCCCTCGTCGCCGCCGGTTCCCTCGGATCCGGTTTTGTCGACCACGAATGTCGTCGCGGTCCCGCCCACGTCCGCTTGCCAAACGTGATAGTCGTCCCTGGCTCCGGCATAGACGGCCAAGTCGCGGTCCCCCGCGCCGCCGTCGATCCGGTCGCCTCCCTCCCTGTTGAATATAAGGTCGTCGCCGACGCCGCCCACGAGGTCCGCGTCGGGCGCGATCACAACGATGTCGAAGTTCAGCGTGAAACTCAGCGGAGGCTCGCCCCCGTCGGTGACGGTGACGGCGACGCCGTCGACGTCCGCCGCGCCGGTGAACACCCCCGAAATCCCGCGGCCGTCCCCGTCGAACGTCAAACCGGTTGCGTCCGAGTCGAGATTCTCCGCCGCGTAGCCGAGGTTCTCCTCGCCTTCATCGTCGGTGAACGCGCCGCTTATGTCGATGGTCCCGATGTTCGTGCCCGTGGAGAGGACCAAATTCCGCAACGGCTCATCGCCGGCTTCGGGCGTCGCGTTTCCCGAACCCGGCTCCCCCACCGTGATGGTGTGGACATGCGTCACACTCTCGTGATCCTCCCCATCCTCGACGGAGGCGACGACCTCGATCCGGATAAAGCCCGCCTCCGCGGGGTCCGCGTCGCTCGAAATCACCCCGGTCGTCCCGTCGATCGTCAAGGTGACCGCGGTCGCCCCCAACATGTGCTCCATCGTCAATCCGCCGCCGGCGAACGCGTAAACGCGCTCCGCCCCCGCGAACCACAAGGAGGCGTCGATGTTCTCCCAGGATGCGCCGATGGCGAGGGATCCCGCCGCGGGCGCGCCGCCCGCCACCCGGATTCCCTCCGGGTCGAAGGTGATGGAGTTGGTCTCTCCTCCGGCCAGCGCCATGTCCGCGCCCCCGCCGCCTCCGAAGCGCAAAAACTCCACGTTCGTCAATACATCCCGGCCCTCGTCCGTCCCGTCGGACTCGCCGTGGTGCTCCACGTCCACCACGAACGTCAGCGTGGTTTCGCCCTCGGTCGCCCGCCAGACGCGGTATTCTGTCCTGGCTCCGGCGTAGACCGCCACGTCGCGGCCGCCCGCGCCGCCGTCGATCCGCTCTCCCCTCGCCCTGTTGAATATCAGGTCGTCGCCGTCGGTGCCCGCGACGTCCCCGGCGTCGGCGGCGATCACCTTGATGTCGAAGCTCCCCGTGTGGCTGAGCGGGGTTCCGGCTTGATCGGTGACGGTTATCTCGACTCCGTCCACGTCCGCCGCCCCGGCGAACGCGCCCGAAATCACGCGGTCGGACGGGTCGAATTCCAGACCGGTGGAATCGGTGAGATTCGCCGACGCCGCGTATGCGAGGTTCTCCTCGCCTCCGTCGTCGGTGAACGCGCCGCCTATGTCGACGCTCCCGATATCCGTGCCCGTCGACAAAATCAGGTTCCACAACGGCCCGTCCCCGTCCCCGGGCGCGGTGTTCGAAGGGGGCGGGGCGTCGGGTGAAATCACGATCCTGTATTCCAAGGAGCGGGCCGACGCGCCCTCGCCGTTGGTGACGGTCACGATCGCGACGACATCCTCGGTCCCCGCGAATTCGCCGGTGATCATGCCGTCGGCGAACATCAATCCGCCGTCGTCCCGGTTGAACCGAACCGCGAAGGTCAGATCGTCGCCGCCGTCGGGATCGTCGAACCCCTCGGTCAAATCGATCGGAGCGATGGCCCTACCCGCGACCGCGTCGCGCTCGTACACGATGTCGCCGGTCGCCACGGGCCTCGCCGTTCCCTCGGACGGATCTTCCGCCGTGATGGTGAACATGCTCGACGTGGTGCGCGTCCCGTCGGTGGCGGTGACGGTGATCACGACATCGCCCTCGGTCGCGATCGTGCCGGTGATCCTTCCGGTGGCCGCGTCGAACGTCAGGCCGCTGCCCTCCAATCCCGACACGGTGAAGGTGAGCGCGGATTCGTCGCCGCCCTCGAAGTAGGCGGCGGCCAGGTTTATCGGGATGATCGGCGAGCCGGCGTCCACCCTCAAGGCCGCGAGCGGGGTTTCCGAAGCCTCGAGCGGAGCCGAGACTTCGATTGTGAGGGTCCGCGTGACGGAGGCCCCGGCCGAATCGGTGGCCGTCACCGTGATCGTGATCGGACCCGCCGTGGTCGGCGTCCCCGAGACCAGATGGCCATCACTGAAGGTCAGCCCGGTTCCGTCCAGCGAAGAGCCGTCCTCGAGAGTCGCCGTGAACGTCAGGAACCCGCCTTCGGGATCGATGAACACCCGGGTCAGGTCGATCTCGCCGATGGACTCCCCCACCGTGACGGGCACGGGGCCCGCCAAGACCGAATTGGAGAGCACCGCGGGCCCCGCGTTGCCGAGCGTGAACACGTCGAAGGTCCGCGAGACCGACGATCCCTGCGGGTCGGACGCGACCACCGTGATGCTCAATCTGCCGGCGGAGAGCGGGGATCCCGTGATTCGGTTTCCCTCGAGGCTCAGGCCGGTGCCCGTCAACGGCGAGCCGTCTGCGAGCATCGCCGTGAACGTGAGTTGCTCCCCGTCCGGATCACCGAACAGAAGCGTCAAATCGATCGCGTCGATGTTGTTGCCAACGACCGCGCTCACCCTGTCCGTGCCGAACGGCGTTCCGGTCGACACCGGAGTCAGGTTCTCACCGTCGTCACCGTCGTCCTCGTCGCTTTCGCACCCGGCGAGCGCGGCGGCCGCCGCCAAGGGTCCGAAAGAAATGCGCGCCCTCCGGACGCCGTCCGCCTTCGATGAAAAAATCGCGTTCATGTCGACTCCCGTCGTTTGCACCTTGGACTCCACCCCGACGCGGCCAAAACAAGATTGCGCGCTTCCCCTCCCGGAACGCGGGGCGCCCCGCGGGGAAATTACGGCCCACGGCGGAAGCGTCAAGCGGGTAATCCCCCTCCACCCTTGGCCCTGGCGGGTGGGCGATCGCGCGGCGAAGCCGAACCGCCGTGGCGCGAATTGCGCCGAAGGCCGCGTTCCGGGAGGAAAATGCCGCCCCGGCGACGTTCCCCGCGCCCCGGGCGGGATATCGCCCCGACCCGCGGGCCCTTCCGCGCGCGCCGCCGCGCAATACTGCCGGTGCGGGGGATTGTTCCGTTGGCGGTTCAATCGCCCCGCCGCGCGAAGAATGCCGGAAGTTGGGAAAGCCCGATGTACCTGAAACATGGGATATTGGTGGAATCCCCGGCGGAGTGGCGGAAATCGGACGCGCGCGGCGTGGAAGCCCGCCCGCCTTCCTTCACCCCCATGTGGCGGAAAGCCCCATGGCGGCCATCCCGCGTCCCGGCCCCGGGGCCGCCACGAAGGTCGCCCGGAGTCCACCTTGCGCCGCGACCCCCATGGGGCGAGCCCATCGCATGGCGCCGGCGGCTTGGATTCGAACACCACACCGGTCGACGATGGTGGTCGGCGCGCTTCAACGTTCGCGTTGATCCTCAAGCGTCTCGCGCCGGCGATTCCATCAAATCGCCGGCTCTCCATCCATGCGGTCCGGCGTCATGCGATTCTCCGCGGAGGGGCCGCCGGCGCGTTTCCGGGAATCCATCGCCCTCGGCGTCGCCCCCCGTCTCCGCTCCGGGAAGGCCGAAACGCTCCATTGACGAAACCAGGATCCCGGACGGGGGATCGTCTCCACGGGCGCCCAAGCCCGGTCCCGTCCATTCACTGCTTCCCGGCGCCGCGGCCGGGAAGCGCGCGGACCACCGTCCGGTTCACTCCCCCTGCCTCTCGAACAGGTCGACGCCCATCTGGGCCATCAAATCCACGTAATCGAGCATGACCCAATTCTCCGCGATCCGGCCGTCGGCGCAGCGGTAGAAATCCATCACCCGCAGCGTCAACTCCCGCCCGTCCGCCTTCACCCCGAGGTAGTCGCCCTGGAACGTCATCCTCATCGACGGCCAGCCCGACACCGCGGCGTAGGCCCCGTCGGAAACGCGGCAGTAGTGGTCGCCTCCCCTCCGGTCGGGAAACGCCGTCAGGAAGGCGGCGCGGTGATCCTTGACGAAGCCCTCCCAGCGGTAATTCGAACCCACGCCGGCCGGTCCGTACCACAGCATGTCCTCCGCCCAGGTTCCTCCCTCGCCCGTCTGCCCCTCGGACCCGAACCCGTCGGGGTCGTAATCGTGCAGGCCCGCGAACATCCGCTCGACGATGTCCAAACTCTCCCCGCCGCCTCCGGGCGCGGGCAGCACCCCGTCGTGCGTCGCGGGACCAGGGAACAGGGTCTCCAAACCCAGCGAGAACGGGTACGGCGTCCGCCCGGCCTGGCGCATCAGGTCGGGCAGGTCGAGGATGATCCGCGCCTTCGAGATGCGTCCGTCGTCCTCCACCCGGTAAAACTCCCCCGCCCTGAGGAAGGCGAGATGGCCGGACGGCCGCGCCCCGAACACGGCGCCGGTGAAGTTTCCGAGGTGGTGGGTGACGCTCGCCACCCAGTTTCCTCCCCCGCCCCGGCGGTTTCCGCCGCCGATGAAGATCTCGTCCCGCCTCCGGAGGTGGGACAGCCCGGCCCGGAGCGGGCGGACGAATCCCTCCACCACCTCCCCGGGCGAGGACAGCCGCCCGACGGGGGCCGACACGCGCCAGTCCAGGTCGTCCGTCAGCCCCGCGGCGGCGACCCCGTCCAGCTCCGATTCGCCGCATGTGGCCAGCCCGTGCAGGAAGTTCCTCGCTGTCTCCCGAAAATCCGCCACGCCGTTCTCCTTTTCTCGAATTCGCGCTTGCGCCGCGCCAGACTATCCGCGAACCTGCCTTGAATACGATTGCAAAATCGGCTTGCGACGGGAGGAAAGCGCGGCCATGGCGGAAATCCAGCTCCGGAACGTGTCCAAAAGATGGGGGTCGTTCGTCGGCGTCGACGATTTCGACCTGACCATACGGGATCGGGAATTCCTGGTCCTTCTCGGCCCTTCCGGCTGCGGCAAGACCACCACGATGCGCATGATCGCGGGTCTGGAGGACGCCACCTCGGGCGACATCCTCGTGGACGGCAAGCGGGTGAACGACTTGGAACCCAAGGACCGCGATGTCGCGATGGTTTTCCAGAGCTACGCGCTCTACCCCAACCTCGACGTCTACGAGAACATCCGGTTCCCCCTGAAGGTGCGCGGCGTGGACCCGTCCACCCACGACGGGAAGGTGCGCCGCGCCTCGGCCATGGTCGAGCTCGACGATTTCCTTCACCGCAAACCGGCGGCGCTGTCCGGGGGCCAGCGCCAGCGCGTGGCGCTCGCCCGCGCCATCGTGCGGGAGCCGAACGTGTTCCTGATGGACGAGCCGCTGTCTAACCTCGACGCCAAACTGCGCGTCTCCACGCGGGCCCGGATCAAGAACCTCTCGCACGAACTGCGGGTCACCACGATCTACGTCACCCACGATCAGATCGAGGCCATGACCCTCGCCGACCGCGTGGTGGTCATGGAGAAGGGCGTGGTCCAGCAGGTCGGCAGCCCCGCGGAGATTTACGACTCGCCCGCGAACACCTTCGTGGCCGGCTTCATCGGAAACCCCGCCATGAACCTCGTCCGCGGGCGCGTCGCCGGAGGCGTGTTCCGCGCCGAAGGCACCGAGATCGCGGGCGTCTCCGCGCCCGACGGCGAAGCGACGCTCGGCTTCCGGGCCGAGGACGCGTCGGTGGTCGGGACCGGAGGCCATATCAACGCGCCCATCTACACGCTGGAAATGCTCGGGGAGGCCACCATGGTCACCGTGCGCGTCGACGGCGACCTGGTCGGCGTGCGCGCCGACAAGACCTTCCGCGCCGAAATCGGCGACAAGGTCTCCATCTCGGTGCCCGCCAAGGCGTGCCATCTTTTCGACGGGTCGACGGGAGCCAGATTGTCATCCGCGGAGGCCTGAACGCGGTCCTCCGCCACTTGAAAATCCCCGGGACGGTCCCGGGGCCACCCCGTCCGGACGCGCGGCCAAGGTCCGCGCCCGGCGGCAAACACACAGGGAGACGCAAATGTACCTGAAGAAAATCGCGGTCGCGGGCGCCATCGCCGTCCTGACCGGAACCATGACCACCACCGCCGGCCACGCCGCCGAATGCGGCCCCTCGGGCCAGTCGGTGCGCGTGCTCGGATCGGATTTCCCGGCGATCCAGGCCGTCAGCGGCACCGCCAAGGACAACTGCGAGGCCAACGCGGGGGAATTCACCGTCACGCTCCGCGACAACACGCGCGACATCATGAACCAGGCGCTGACCCCGAACCCGTCCGAGTACACCGCGGTCATCGTGGCCAACTCCACGCTGACCCAGTTGATGAACGACGACCTCGTGCGGCCCCTCAACGACCTCGTCGCCAAATACGGCCGCGGCCTGAAGCCGAATCAGCTGATCACCATCGACGGCGACATCATGGCGGTGGCCTTCATGGCCAACTCCCAGCACCTCTTCTCCCGCAAGGACATCCTCGAGCGCGCCGGCGTCAAGGGCACGCCGTCGAGCGTCCCCGAAATCCTCGACGCCGCCGAAAAAATCCGCGCGGCGGGAATCATGGAGCACCCGATCGTCATGAACATGAACGTCGGGTGGAACGTCGGCGAGGTGTTCAACCTCTTCTACCTCGCCCACGGCGGCGAGTTCTTCAAGCCCGGCAGCGCCGAGCCCGACATCCGCAACGACAAGGCCCTCGCCGCCCTCGCCGACATCAAGGCGCTGGCCGAATACGCCCATCCCGACCACCTGTCGCAGGCGTCCAACGAGACCCAGGCCCTGTGGGAGGCGGGCCAGGCCGCGCTCGGCATCATGTGGGGTTCGCGCGGAGGCGCGGTCCTCGACGACGAGGGGTCCACCAGTCGGGTGACCTCCAACACCGTGCTCTCCGCCGCGCCCACCGTCGCGGGCGGCTCGATTCCCGCCGCGACCCTGTGGTGGGACGGCATCACGATCGCCCGGAACATCTCCGACGAGGAGGCCGAGGCCTCCTTCGCGGCCCTCGTCGGCGCGATGTCCCGGAGCATGGTCAGGCAGAACAACGACGCCGCGATCTGGCTGATCGACGGCTTCAGGCCCGGACCCGCCGCGGCGGGCGTGTCTGAGACCGCCGCCGCCGGAGCCAAGCCATACCCGATGATCCCCTACATCAACCTGATGCACAACGCGCTGGGCACCGAATTGGTGGATTATCTCAAAGGCTCCGAGTCCGCCGAGCAGGCGCTCGCCGACGTGGAGGCCGCCTACCGGACCTCCGCCAAGGAAGCGGGCTTCCTGCGCTAGGGAGAACCGGGCGGGGCCGCCGACGGCGGCCCCGCCTCCAATCCGCGACGCGACCGGCGAAAGAACGCGACATGAAACACCGAACTTTCTTCTGGTTCATCCTGCCGACGCTTTCGGCGATGATCCTGTTCATCGCGCTGCCGATCGTCTCGGTGTTCATCCAGTCGCTGCACATCCAGCACGAGCAGGTGCTCGTCGTTTCGGAAAGCTGCGGCCCGTTCGGATGCACCCCCACGACCTCCGTCGACGCGGAGGCCACCGCCGCCCTCCGCGCCGAGAAGCCGCTCGGGCAATTCAATGGATTCGGAACCTATCTCAACCGCGCGCATCTCGCCGTCGAAGAGGTGGGGGAAGCCTGGCGCACCAGCCCGACCTGGGGCGGCTTCATCGGCCGAATCCTCAACCTGCCGTTCTACAAGGCGCTGATATTCACGCTGACCTACACCGCCGTGGTGACGCCTCTCGTGATATTCCTCGGCCTGGCCGTCGCGGTGGGCGTCAACAATCTGCCGCGGATCATACGCGGCCCGTCCATCTTCGTCTCGCTCCTGCCGTTCCTCGTCACCCCGCTCGTCGGCTCGCTGATCCTGTTCTGGATGATCGACGGGGACGGCATCATCGGGGCGACGCTGCAGTGGATATTCGACGATCCCTCCCTGAGCCTGAAGGCCTCGACGCCGCTGACCTGGATCATGCTCATGGTCTACGGCGTGTGGCACACCCTGCCGTTCAGCTTCATCACCTTCTACGCCGGCCTCCAGACCGTGCCGAAGGACACCGTCGAGGCCGCGATGATCGACGGCGCCTCCAAATGGCAGCGGATGACGCTCGTGGTGGTGCCGCACCTGATGCCGCTGATCTATTTCGTCACGCTGATGCTCCTCATGGACAACTTCCGCGTGCTCGAACCCATCATCAGCTTCCAAGCGCAGGCCCACGCGACCTCCCTCAGTTGGTACATCTTCAACGACCTGCGCGAATCCGGAAACCCGCTCTACAGCTCCGCCGGGGCCACTTCGATGATGACGATCGTCGGCGTGGCCATCCTGCTGACGCCGGTCCTGATCCGCACTTGGCGCGATTTCATCGGCAAGTCGCATTGAGGAGGATTCGATGACGACCAAGACCATGTCCCGCGCCACGCCGCTGACGGTGCTGTCCTTCGCGCTCGTCTCGCTCTGGCTGCTCGTCGCCGCATTCCCGTTCCTTTGGACGGTCTGGGGATCGTTCAAGGTCCAGGGCGACTTCTTCTCCAAGTCCGACTGGACCAACGCGATCTTCGGAACCTTCACCCGGAGCGAGACCGGCGGCCCATTCACCACCCAGGCCTATTTCGGAGCCTGGGTGCGCGAGGAATTCTGGAAGCCCGCGATCAACACCACGATCGTCGTGTTCTTCACCGTCCTGATCTCCCTGACCTTCGGCACGCTCGGCGGCTACGCCCTGGCCAGATCGGGCTTCCGCTACGCCTTCTGGATCCTCATGGCGGCCCTCATCTTCCGCGCCATGCCGCACATAACCCTAGTGTCGGGATACCTCCTGCCGTTCTTCGAATGGAACATCTGGGGGATCCTGCCCACCACCATCATCGTGCTGGTCGCGATCAACCAGCCCTTCACCCTGTGGATGCTGCACTCGTTTTTCCTCAACATCCCCAAGGACATGGACGAGAGCGCGATGGTCGACGGCTGCACCCGCTTCCAGGCGTTCCGCCACGTGATCATTCCGGTGATGTGGCCCGGGGTCATCACCACGGGACTGTTCTCCTTTCTCCTTGCGTACAACGACTTCGCGGTGACCGCGATGCTCCTCAGTTCCGAAAACGAGACCATCATCCCCGCCATCAACGGCTTCCTCGGCACCGCACAGCAGGAAGGCAACATCATGTTCGCGGTCGCCGCGGTGGTCTCCGCCACAGCGCCGATCTTCGTCCTCGTGCTCTTCTTCCAACGCCAGATCGTCAGCGGACTCACCGCCGGCGCCGTCAAGGGCTGATGTCGCGGCACGAAGGCCACAAGGCCCTCGTCGGGCCTCTGAGGAAAGCGCTCCGTTCCGCCGACCCGGACGCGATCCGGAACCAGCTGGTGGACGTGTTCGCCCCGGACGCCGCGATCCGCCTCGGCCACCCGATCGGCGGGATGGCCGGACCCGGGGAGCTCTTCGAGCGGGCGCACGCGCCCCTTCTCGAAGCGCTTCCGGACATGGAGCGCGCGGATTTCATCCTGATGGCGGGGCCGTGCCGGAGCGGCGGCCGGCCCGGCGACTGGATCGGGATCGGGGGAAACGTCCTCGGCACCTTCCGCGCGCCGTGGCTCGGCATACCCCCGACCGGAAAGCCGGTGTTCATGCGCTATCACGAATACCTGCGCGTCGAGGACGGGCGCGTCGTCGAAATGGAGGGCGTCTGGGACATTCCGCAGGTCATGGCGCAGGCGGGCGTCCTACCCACGGCTCCGCAGCTCGGAGTCGAATGGATGTGCCCGGGGCCCTCCACCGGCCGGGGAATCGTCGAGGATCCATTCGACGGAGACGCCGCGGACGCCTCCGTCCGGGTCGTCAAGGACATGTTGAACGATCTGAAGCTCGGCGGCGCGGACACCCCGTCGCGGGGGCTGCGCGGTTTCTGGCATCCGAACGCTCCTTGGTACGGGCCGACGGGCATCGGAACCGCCCGCGGTCCCGAAGGCATCCGCGACGTCGCGCTCAAGCAATTCCGCCAAGGGCTGTCCGACAACACGCGCCATCTCGAAGAAGGAGTGTTCTTCGGCGACCACGACCTCGTGGCGTTCACCGGCTGGCCGTCGGGCACAGCGACGCATTCCGGCGACGGCTTCCTCGGCCTGGCCCCCACGGGAAGGCGCGTCGAACGCAGATCGCTCGACTTCTGGCGCGTCGAGGACGGGCTGATCCGTGAAAATTGGGTGATGATCGACATGCCCGACCTTTTCCGTCAGCTGGGCGTGGACCTGTTCGCGCGCATGAACGCCCTGATCGGATCGGGGGCGGCGCGGTGAGGGACTTCCTTGTGATCGGCGCCGGGTCGGCGGGACGCGTGCCCGCCGCCGAACCCGCCCGCCGGGGCGCCGGCTCCGTCCCCGTACTTGAAGCGGGGCCGTCCGGAACCAATCCCCCCGTCGCGCCGCCGACCGGCCCCGTCCGGCCGATGGGCGGCATGCGCGGTTGGCGGTTCCCGACCGTTCCGCGCCCGTTTTCCCCGCCAACCGAGAATCCGAGAGGCTCCCGATGAAAGGCTCCCGCCCCGAACAAGCCGTCCTGACCAGGGACGCAGACCTTTCGAAAACCGACGAGACCCGCGCTGTCATCGAAGGCATGGTGGACGGACTCAATGACCACCGCATCGACGACATCGGCGAATTCTTCGCCGGGAGCTTCCGCTGGATGGGCAACCAAGGCTGCGGAGTGAAACGCGGACTGCGGGAATTCCAGGACAATTGGCAGCGGCCGTTCCAAGCCGCGTTCAAGGACAAGGTCTGCGTCGACGAGGCCCGTCTCTTCATGGGCGAATGGGCCGCCGCCTTCGGGCGGCAGGAAGCCACCCACGCGGGCGAATTCATGGGCATTCCCGCGACGGGAAAACGCGTCACCATCCGCTACATGGATTTCTGGAGGGTCGAGGACGGCCGAGTCGCCGACAATTGGGTGATGGTCGACTTCCCACACGTTCTCGCCCAGCTCGGACGGGACGTGTTCGACGGCCAGGGTTGGGAAGCTTTCGACCGCGGCGAAAGGATTCCACCGAATCCCGGAGACGGCGGATGACGTTCCGCGGCGCGGGCGCGTTTCACGGCTAAGCCGCCGCCGGGCGGCCCGCCGAACAAAGGAGAACCAAATGGCAATTCAGCATCTCAAACGAAGCAAGCCGGAAGAGGAGCGCGCCGAGGACGACGCCGAGGTCCGCGCCGTCGTCGAGCGGACCCTGGCCGACATTTCAGAGCGCGGCGACGCCGCGGTGCGCGACCTGTCGCTGAAGTTCGACGGCTACTCGCCCGACGACTTCCGCCTTTCCCCGGGGGAAGTCGAGGCGGCGATGTCGAAGGTTTCGGAGCGCGACATGGAGGACATCCGGTTCGCCCAGGACCAGATCCGCCGGTTCGCGGAGGCCCAGCGCGCGACCATGACCGACACGGAGGTCGAAACCCTGCCCGGAGTCATCCTCGGCCACCGCAACATCCCCGTGCGCTCGGTCGGGTGCTACGTGCCCGGCGGCAAATTTCCGATGGTCGCCTCGGCGCACATGTCGGTGCTCACGGCCAACGTCGCGGGAGTCCCGCGCATCGTCGCCTCCGCTCCGCCGGTGGACGGAGGACCGCATCCGGCCATCGTCGCCGCCATGCATCTGGGCGGAGCCCACGAAATTTACGTCCTCGGCGGCATCCAGGCGGTGGGGGCCATGGCGCTCGGAACCGAGACCATCGAGCCCGTCCACATGCTCGTCGGCCCAGGCAACGCCTTCGTCGCCGAAGCCAAACGCCAGCTCTTCGGGCGCGTGGGCATCGACCTATTCGCCGGCCCGACCGAAACCATGGTGATCGCCGACGAAACGGTCGACGCGGAGATGTGCGCCACCGACCTTCTCGGACAGGCCGAGCACGGCTACAATTCCCCCGCCTGCCTGATCACCAATTCCCGCAAATTGGCGGAAGGAACCTTGGCGGAAATCGACAGGATCCTCGGCATTCTGCCGACATCCGACACCGCCGGCGTCTCATGGCGCGACTACGGCGACGTCATACTCTGCGACACCCACGACGAGATGCTCGATGTCGCCAACGACATGGCCTACGAACATGTGCAGGTCATGACCGACCGCGACGATTGGTATCTCGAGCGGATGCACGCCTACGGCGCGCTGTTCCTCGGCCCCCGCACCAACGTGGCGAACGGCGACAAGGTCATCGGCACGAATCACACCCTGCCGACCAGGAAGGCGGGGCGCTACACTGGCGGCCTGTGGGTCGGCAAATTCCTCAAGACCCATTCCTACCAGCGCGTCGAATCGGACGCGGCCGCCGCCATGGTCGGCGAATACGGCTCCCGGCTTTGCATGCTCGAAGGCTTCGTCGGCCACGCCGAGCAGTGCAACCTCCGCGTCCGGCGCTACGGCGGTCGGAACGTGCCCTACGGCGGGGCGGCGGAACCACGGGCGGCGGCGGGGTGACCGCGTCATTTCCGAAAGACGGCTCCTTGGAGCCGCCCCGGGCGGTGAAGAAACCGCCCGATTTCCGCCTTTGGAAGCCGCGCCGCGAGGACTCCGCTCCTCCGCGACCCTCCCGTCCAACCCGACGGGGCGCCCGCCCTGCGGGCCCCGAGTCGCCGAATTCGGCCATCGCGCGCCCCGATTTCCCGGGGTCTTCCGAATTTCCGCCACCCCGGAGGTCCGGAATGCGGTCGGGTGTCCGAACCGTGCGCCGAGGCGGCGCGGCAACCGGCGCCGGGCGGTTGACAACGGCATTCAATCCGAGAACAATCGTTCAGGGAGCCGACGCCGGTGATCCCGCGGCCCGGAATCGAAGTCCGCGGAAAGGAACAATCGACCCGTCGGAGGCGCCCGCGTCCAGCCGAATCCGAATCGAACCCGTCCTTCCCCGGAAGCGGCGGGCGGGAAGGTCACGCGCCGCCGTGTGGACCGGATATCCCCGTCGGAACCGCCAATCCGGCGTCGTGCTTCACATCCGAAACGAAACGCCAACCGAGAGACCATGACCAGACACAACGCCAACAAGGCCACCCTCGCCCCCGTCCGCGAAGCCCAGTACGATTGGGACGCGGCCGCCCTCGGCTCCGCCCTCGAAGCGGCCTGCGCTCCGGACGCGATTTTCCGCCTCGCCTTCCCGTTCGGAGAGATGCGGGGCCCCGGAGTGTTCCACGATCACGCTTTGGCGCCGCTCAAGGCAGCGTTTCCGGACCTCGAACGCCGCGACTGGATCGTGATGGCCGGCGCGACCGACCACGGGGACGACTGGATCGGCTGCGGCGGGCACTTCATGGGCACCTTCTCGGCCCCGTTCCTCGACATTCCGCCCACGGGACACATCGCCCACATGCGGTTCCACGAATTCTACCGCTTCGACGACGGGCGGATCGCGGAATATCAGGCGCTCTGGGACATCCCGGAACTGATGATGCGCGCGGGCGCCTGGCCGATGCAGCCTTCGCTGGGCGTCGAATTCCTGATACCCGGGCCGTCGTCGGGCGACGGCCTGTTCCGCCCCGAACCCACCGAGGAGGAAAGCCGCGCCAGCTGCGACCATGTGATCGACATGCTTGGACACCTCAAGAAACACCCCTCCCAGGGCGGCCCCGAGGTGATGGAGATGCCCCGTTTCTGGTCGGAGAGCATGAACTGGTACGGACCCGCCGGAATCGGCACGGCCCGCGGTGTCAAAGGCTTCCGCGACTGGCACCAGATTCCCTTCCTCGCGGGCATGCCCGACCGCGGCAAATACCTGGACGAAATCACCTTCCACTTCTTCGGCGACGGCCCCTACGTCGCCGTGACCGGTTGGCCCAACATGATCCAGACGATCACCCACGGCGGTTGGCTCGGCATACCCCCGCTCGACAAAAGGATCACGATGAAGAGCCTCGATTTCTGGCGGATCGAAGCCGACCGGATCCGCGAAAACTGGGTGATGGTCGACATGCTCGACATGTACGACCAGATCGGCGTCGACGTGTTGGCCCGCATGCGGGAGTTCAACAAGGCGCGCGTCGGCTTCGATCCCGAAACCGGGAGGGCCCTGTGACGACCGCCGCCCACGGAAGCCTGGCATGGCCCGGCGCGCCAAAGGGCGGCGCGCGCGTTTCCAGCCGCCCGCGTGGACCCGCCTCGCCTGCGCCCCCCGGCCCCTCCGACCCGCGCGCGGCGTTCCGCGGGAGCGCCGCGCCAACCGATTTGGTGCCCTGTCGATGAGAAGCCCCAAATCCTACGCCGGACTGGAAAACCTCGGCCGCGCCCGCCTCTCGCGGCACTTCTTCCTGCGCGATTTCCTGCATTCCGAGATCGGCAGTTTCCACGGCATCCCCAACATACCGGAGGATCCGGATCTCGCCATCGCGGCGGGATCCCGCCTCTGCGGGGAACTTTTGGAACCGATTATGGAAACCTTCGGTCCGATCCACGTCCGCTCCTCCTACCGCTCTCCGACCCTCAACCATTTCGGCGCGACGCGGGCCAAGCCCCAGCGCTGCGCCGGAAACGAGGCGAACCGCGCCGGCCACATCTGGGACCGGCGGGACGGACACGGGCGCATGGGGGCCTGCGCGTGCGTCGTCATCCCATGGTTCGCCGACCAGTACGAGCGGGGCCGGGACTGGCGGGACCTCGCCTGGTGGGTGCACGACCATCTCCCCTATTCGTCGATGTGGTTTTTTCCTCGCCTCGCCGCGTTCAACCTTACCTGGCGCGAGCATCCCGCGCGGGAGATCGACGGCTACATGCCCCACCGGATCCAGCTTCTGCGGGCGGGCGACGCCCCGGCGGAGCCCTATGCCGACCGGGAGCGGCGCTACGCCGACTTTCCGACGTTCCGCGGAATCCACTACCCGACTATTCCCTTGCCTTCCTGAGCGGTACGGTATCACACTCCCGTAGGTTGCACGAACTCGGAGCGATTGGAATGAAGAACATCAAAATCTCGGACAGGGCCGCGCGCTTCCTGGAGGCGCGGGAGCATTCGTTGGACGACAACTGGGCGACGGTGCTCGACCGATTGATCGACGAATTCGAAAACCTCAAGGCCGCCCGGGCGGCGAATCCATCCGGTGAATCGCCGATTGACGCCACGCCTTCGGGATCGCCGGTCAACGTGCCGCTGAAAATATCGGGCGCGGACGAGAAAACCCATAGCCGTGTGACTGATCTGCCCGACGTGACGCACTCGAAGATCGAGTCGGCCAGGATCCAAGGCCAAAATGTCGATACCGACAACTGGACCGTAGTGCTGACCAAGGCGATCGAGGCCGCCATGAACGCCCCCGTCCCGATGTTGAAGTCAAAGCTGCGGGCGAAAATCGTCGACGGAAAGCACCCCAACCAAAAAGATTACTATTTCGTCCAATCCGCAGGATTCTCGTTCCAGAAACTCAGGGCGGACAGCGCCCTTCACAACCTCAAGGTGCTCGCCGAGGAATTCTCCGTGCCGGTGGACATCACCGTCCGCTGGAACGATAGGGCGGATCCCGACCTCCGCAATCAAACCAAACGGATCGTACTCCCATGCCGCTCCCCCGAACCCCATCCTTCCGACTAGACGGCAAACGCGCGCTCGTCACGGGAGCCTCGTCCGGAATAGGCCGCGGCTGCGCGGCCGCTCTGGCCGAAGCCGGCGCGATGGTGATGTGCGTCGCCCGCGGCGCCGAGCGCCTGGAGGAGACCGTGCTGGAAATCCGCGCGGCCGGGGGCGACGCCGACGCGATCTGCGCCGACATGTCCGACCTCTCCGAATTGCGCGGAATCCTGCACAGTCGGCGGCCCTTCGACGTCTGCGTGAACTCCGCCGGACTCGCCAGGCACTCCCCCGCGGTCGAAACCACCGTCGAGGACTTCGACGCCGTCATGGCCATCAACCTCCGGTCGGCATACTTCCTGTCAACCGGCGTCGCGAGCGGACTCATGGAGGCCGGATTGCCCGGTTCCATCATCCACATCTCCTCGCAGATGGCCCATGTGGGAGGCCCCGACAGGGCCGTCTACTGCGCCTCCAAGCACGCCCTCGAGGGCATGGCGAAAGCGATGGCGATCGAATGGGGCCCACATCGGATCCGCGTCAACACGATCTGCCCAACCTTCATCCGGACACCGTTCACCGAACCTACCTTCGCCGACCCTGAACGCGTGGCGTGGATCGAAGGCAAAATCAAACTCGGCCGCGTCGGCGAGATCTCCGATATCATGGGCGCGGTCCTCTACCTCGCCACCGACGCCTCCGCGCTGGTCACCGGAACCTCGATCCGCGTGGACGGTGGCTGGACCGCCGAATGAGCAATCACGCGACATCGTTGGATGTGGCACGGCTGGCGGGGGTTTCCCAATCCGCCGTCAGCCGCGTGTTCACGCCGGGCGCGTCGGCGTCGAGCGAAACCGCGGCGAAGGTGCGCGCCGCTGCGGAGTCGCTTGATTACAGGCCCAACGCGCTCGCCCGTGGCCTCATCACCGGCCGGAGCCGCATGATCGGCCTGATCGTCGCCCATCTCGACAACCAGTTCTACTCCGTCGCGCTCGAGCTCCTGTCGAGATCCCTGCAGGAACACGGCTACCATGTGCTCGTGTTCATGGCCGGAAACGCGGCGGCCGAGGTCGAACCGGTCGTACGGGAGCTGCTCGACTACCGCGTCGACGCCATCATCACCGCCTCGGTGGCCGTGTCGAACCACATAACCGCGCGCTGCGACGCCGCCGGAATTCCCGTGGTGATGTTCAACCGCGGCCAAGCCGACCCCAGGCTCTCCGAGGTCGTGACCGACAACCGCGCCGGCGGGCGGATGGTCGCCGACCACCTCGCCCGGACGGGACACCGGCGAATCGCGCATATTTCGGGATGGATGGGATCCACCACGGGGAGGGAGCGCGCCTCGGGCCTCGAAGAGGGACTCGCCGCCCATGGCCTCGAAGTCGCGGCCCGGGAGGACGGCGAATACGACCGCGGCGTCGCCGCCGAAATCGTCCGCCGCATGTTCGGAGCGTCTGAGCGCCCCGACGCGGTGTTCGTCGGCAACGACCACATGGCGTTCTCGGTCATGGACACGCTTCGCCACGAACTCGGGCTTCGAGTGCCCGACGACGTCTCGGTCGTCGGATACGACGACGTTCCCATCGCCGCGTGGCCGACCTACGACCTGACGACCGTGCGCCAGCCGGTGAACCGCATGGTCGAGGCCACGGTGCGCGCGCTCCTCACCCGCATCGAGCGAACCGACGCCGCGCCGGCCAAGATCCGTGTGCCCGGCAACCTCATCGAACGCGGATCAACCCGCCGCCCGGGGAGCGGATGAGTCCCGTCTCCCGTCCCGCGGAACACGACAACCAACCCCACCCAACAGGAGCGCGTCCGTGAAAGGCTTCGACCCGAAATTCAAGGACTTCCCCGACTACATCATCGGGATCACCAAGGAGATCTGGGAGGACCGCGGCATCGCCGCCCTCCACGACTATTACGCCAAGGATATCGTCGTGCGGTCGCCGGCCTCGGTGGTCGTCGGCAACCAGGGCGTCATCGCGGCCACCATGGCGACGCTCGCCGAATTCCCGGATCGGACGCTGCTCGGCGAAGATGTGATCTGGTGCGGAGATCCGGAGGCCGGGATGCTGTCGTCACACAGGCTGTTCTCGACCGCGACCCACTCGGGCGACGGGGCCTACGGCAAGGCCACAGGGCGCGAACTCGCCTACCGGATCATCGCCGACTGCCACGCGCGCGGAAACGTCATCGACGACGAATGGCTGATCCGCGATCAGGGAGCCATCGTCCGTCAAATGGGTTGGGATCCGGTGGAATTCGCCCGCGACCAGATCGCGAGGGAGGGAGGCCCGGAAAACTGCGTCAAGCCGCTCACCCCGGAGAACGACAGGGCCGGGCCATACGTCGGAACGGGCAACGACAATGTTTGGGGAGAGACCTACGCCGATATCGTCACGCGGATCATGAACGCCGATTTCGCGGTGATTCCGCGGGAGTACGACCGCGCCTGCCATCTTGAATATCCCGGCGGCGTCACCGCGCATTCTTGGGGAGGGGCGGACAGGTTCTGGATGGGTCTCCGCGCGGCTTTCCCCGACGCCGACTTCACGATTCAGCACAGGATCGGCCGCGATGACGAAAGGATGCCGCCCCGCGCGGCCCTCCGGTGGTCGATTCACGGACGCCACTCGGGCTGGGGTGGCTTCGGCCCCCCCACGGGAGCCGTGGTCTATGTGCTCGGCCTCTGCCACGCGGAGTTCGGCCCACGGGGTCTCCGCCGCGAATACGCGCTTTTCGATGAAACCGCGGTCTGGAAGCAGATTCTCCTTCACACCGGATGACGTCGCGCGTCGGACGCGGAACCGAACGGAGGCCGCGCTCGCGAAGCGGACCCCGCCGGACGCGGACTCCGGTGGCGGTCCCCGCGCGAAGCGGGCTCCGTGGTTACCGCCACGAATCGCGTTCGTTGGCAAGCCGCGGTTGCGAACCCGGCGTTTCCCCGCGCGGCGGACGCGGTGACGGAAGCCTCCGCGGGTCGGCGGCGGAACCGCCCGAGATTCCCCCGACCGGAACCGGCCCCGGGCGGTTGGTTTCCGTCCCTGCGATGTGGCGCGAGGCCCCCGGCAACCCGGCGAATTTTCGTGTCCCCGGGCGAAATACCGCGTATCGGCGCGTGACATCGGCGGCCGGATGCTACAGGGTGCCGCCGCCGCGGCCAGGCGGAACCGGACGGAAAACTTCGGTCTCCGCAGCGGAAGCGGAACGTAGCGCCCGACCAAACGTTTCCACCAACCGAAGGAAAATCCAGAATGACACCCGAAGACATGGCGGCCCGCATTGTCCGCTACGGTGAACTCAAGCCCTGCCGCACCGCGTTCATCGACGCGCACACCCCCGGTTCGCACCTCAAGGAGAACTTCACCATCATCGGCGGGGGCGTGTCCGAAAGTCCCGACCAGCATGTTCACATCGCCATTCCACACGGCTTCAACATCGGCGCCGCCGGACAGCCGCCGCGCATCCGCAACTCTCTCCATTCGCACCACACGGCGGAGGTGTTCTTCGTTCTCTCCGGACGCTGGCGCTTCTTCTGGGGTCGCTGGGGCGACGCGGGGGAAGTCGTGCTGGAGCACGGCGACATCATCAACATTCCCACCGGAATCTTCCGCGGCTTCGAAAACGTGGGCGCCGACTATGGGATGATCATGGCAATCCTCGGCGGCGACGACGCCGGAGGCGGCGTGGTCTGGGCCCCGCAGGTCATCAAGGAAGCCGAGGAACATGGCCTCGTGCTCGCCGAAACCGGCAGGCTCTACGACACCACGAAGGGAGAATCCCTTCCGGCCGGCGTCTCGCCCATGAAGCCGCTCTCCGAGGAGGAAGCGGACTCATTTCCCACGCCCAGCCTGATGCAGGTGCTCGGCGGCGGCGTGCGACGCTACCGGGACATGACCGCGATCGCGCAAGCGGGAAAACCGTTGAAGGTGATCGGCGAAACCGGAATCATCCGCGACAAACCCGGCTTCGAGGTCGACTTCGTCACCCGAGGGTCCGCGTCCGCGGCAAGGCACAAGCATGACCGCCCCTCGGTCCTGATTCCCGTGGAGGGTCATTGGCGCGTCGACTGGGACGGCGGTTCCACGGTTCTCGCCCCCGGCGACACGATGAGCGTGCCGGAGAACATCGAGCACTCCGCCGCGCCGTCCATGACCGGCGGAGCCGCGCTCTACCACATCGTCGGAACCGACGACCCGGCCGGACCGACCTGGACGGGGTCGTGAAATCGCGGGCGGCTCCCGGAGCGCGATGCGTTCCGCGGAGCCGCTCCGCCCCGCGCGGCCTCCCATCGCCAACACCGCGCGTTCCGCCGCCGACGCCCCGGCGCGGCGGCGGGCGCCATTGAAGGATTCGCCCCGATGTCCCGCATCCAAACCACCCACGTCGGCAGCCTGCCGCGCCCCTCCAAGGTCGTCGATTTCATCTTCGCCAGGGAAAGGAACGAGCCCTACTCCGAGGAGGAATTCGACGCCGCCATGACCGAGGCGGTCTCGGAAACCGTCAAAAAACAGTTGGACGCCGGAATCGACATCGTCTCCGACGGCGAAACCTCGAAGATCAGCTACGCCACCTACGTCAAGGACCGCTATACCGGCTTCGACGGCGACAGTCCGCGCAACGCCCCCGCCGACCTAAAGCTGTTTCCCGAATTTCTGAAAAGGCTGGCCGACGGCGGCGGCACACCGAAGTACGCCCGCCCAATGTGCGTCGGCGAGGTCCGCCCGAAGGGCGGCGACGAATTGAAGAAGGACATCGCCAACCTGAAGGCAGCGATGGCGGAACGCGGCGCCCGGCGCGGCTTCATGAACGCCGCATCCCCCGGCGTCATCTCCCTGTTCCTTCAAAACGACCACTACCCGACCAGGGACGCCTACCTCGCCGCGCTCGCGGACGCGATGAAGGCCGAGTACGAGACAATCGCCGCTTCCGGCCTCGACCTGCAACTGGACTGCCCCGACCTGGCCCTGTCCAGACACATGCTGTTCAACGACCTGACCGACGAGGAATTCGTGAAAATCGCGCAATCCCACGTCGAGGCTCTCAATCACGCGCTCTCCGACGTGCCCGTCGACAGGATCCGGCTTCACATCTGCTGGGGCAATTACGAGGGCCCGCACGTTTGCGACATCGAGATGGAAAAAATGTTCGACACGCTCATGTCGGCCCGAGCGCGCCACGTCCTGTTCGAGACGTCCAATCCCCGCCACGGTCACGAATGGACCGTGTTCCGCGACCGCCGCGCCGACATCCCGGATGACAAAATTCTGGTTCCCGGTGTCGTCGACACCACCACCAATTTCGTGGAGCACCCCGAACTCGTGCGCCAGCGGATCGAGAGATTCATCGACATCGTCGGCCCCGACCGGGTGATCGCGGGGTCCGATTGCGGCTTCGGCACCTTCGCCGGCTTCGGCGCGGTCGACCCGGACATCGCCTACGCGAAACTCGGGGCGTTGTCGGAAGGCGCGAGGCGCGCCTCGCCTTGATTCCTCTCGTACTCCTGCCCGGGATGATGTGCGACCATCGGCTCTTCACTCCCCAGATCGACGCGCTCGGCGGCGGACGGGCGATACATCTCGCTCCCATGTCGGGTGGCGACTCCACCGCCGCCCTCGCGGAAGGGGTTCTCGCCCACGCCCCGCCGAGGTTCGCGCTCGCGGGGCTCTCGATGGGAGGGATCGTGGCCATGGAGGTGTCGGCTCGGGCGCCCGAAAGGGTCGATCGTCTCGCGCTTCTCGACACCAATCCCCTCGCCGAATCGCCCGGGATGGCGGCGCGGCGCGGTCCACAGATCGATTCAGTGCTCCGGGGAAACCTCCGGGAGGTCATGCGCGACGAAATGAAACCGAATTATCTCGCCGAAACGCCGCGCAAGGACGGAATACTTGACCTTTGCATGGTCATGGCCATGGCCTTGGGGCCGGAAGTGTTCGTCGCGCAATCAAAAGCGTTGCGCGCGCGCCCAGACCGCCGCGACACGCTGCGCTCCCTGAATTGCCCCGCGCTCGTCCTCTGCGGGCGCCATGACCGGCTCTGCCCGTTGGAACGGCACGAAATGATGCGCGACCTGATCCCCGGCGCACGCCTCGAGGTCATCGAGGACGCGGGCCACATGCCCACTTTGGAACAACCCGAACGGACCACCGCCGCTCTCGGACGGTGGCTCAAGGAGGAATGATGGACGACACCCTGACGGAACTTCTTAAAACCGTGGACACCCCCACGGTTTGCAACGCCATCGAAGTGGCGGAGGGCCGCCGCGGCTTCGACCGCTTCACCCGGAGAACCATGACGATTTCCGATCCCTCCGGGGTCATCGTCGGCCGCGCCCGAACCGCGAAGATTTCGGCAACGGAAGCCCCGGCGGAACCCGCCGAAGAGACGAAGGCGCGCCGCATGGCCTATTACCGCCACATGGCCGAATCGCCCCTTCCATCGGTGGCGGTGATCGAAGATGTCGACGAAGCCCCGGTCGGAGCCTATTGGGGCGAAATCAACGCGACGGTGCACAAGGGGTTCGGGCTGTCCGGCGCGGTGACAAATGGCGTCATGCGCGATCTCGGCGACTTGCCCGGAGGGTTTCCCGTGCTCGCGGGGGCCGTGGGACCGTCCCACGCCTTCGTCCACGTCAGGGAGGTCGACACGACCGTCGCCATCAACGGGTTGACGGTCGAACCGGGCGACATGATCCACGCCGACCGGCACGGGGCGCTCGTGATCCCCGAAGGGATTCTTGACGAAATCGGCGGCGCGATAACGAAACTGATCGAAACGGAGAAAATCGTGCTCGACGCCGCCCGCGCCCCCGGCTTCGATTTCGCGGCGTTCGAGGCCGCTTGGACCGCTTTCGAGAAGGCCCGCACTTAGGGGGGGCCCATTCCACGGAGCGTTGGCGAATCATTCGGCGGTTCGGAGAATCCGGACGACCATGTCCGAACTTCGGGACACTCCCCGAACACTTACTCCATCAACTCGGCTTCGATACAAGGGAGGTTGCGATTGCCCGAAGATGGCCGGGAATACTTCGACAAACAACGATGTCGGCATCGGATTACCCTGTGGGGAAACGCGCCACATCTATTTCGCCGGCCGGGAGATGGATAAAACGGAGGGTTGAATAAATTCCACGGATGTCAACGAAATCATTTCCACACCATCTCAGCATGAGCGAGTATTGAGCACGTTGTAATTGTCAAGGTGGAATCCTTCGCTCATGGTTCAATCCCAGCAAGGTGTGGATAAAATCCTCGATATCGTGGCCCAACTCATCCCAATCCATCCCGGATCGCGCGAATGAATTGATGTCCGTCGGATTCTCGGCCGCATTTCGATGAAGCATGTATAAAGCCGCGATCACATCTTTCCATTTCTTTGTCTGGTATCCGAAACATATCAATCCCGCCCCTGGATCCGTTCCATCCTCGCCGTTCCGCCACAATGAGGCATCCATCATCATTGAAACGCCGCGGTTTCCATTATCGTCGGAGTACCTCGCATTATCATATCCGGTGAGCAACTCGATGGCGTAGGATCCCGCCACGTCCGCTTCGGCACAACCGTATTCACTGGTGAGAGGGTTCCCAACATCCACCAGAATATTCCCAGATTCGACGTGCCCCAAAGCCAAGCGCCCAATTTCGTAAGCCAAAATAAAGGCGGTTTGGGCGGGAAGCATGGCGTCGCGCCCCAACATGATTGCTCCCTTCGCCCCTTCGGCGACAATCATCGCGTGCGAGGGCTTCGTTTGCGTCGGAGACACTTTCAATTGGACGGCGGGCACCCCACGAGTCCAGCAGGCGGCGATCAAACTATAAGCATCGACGCGATTCGATGATTTCAAGATGGAACGGCGAAGCTCGCGCGCGGGCACTCCTCCGAAGCCGCCGCACCCGGATGCCGCACGGGCGAGGAGTCTTCCCAAATTCAAAGCGAAAGGTCCGATGACATTCCGGAATTCAATATGTTTGCCGATCGAATTTTCAATTCCGCACTCTCCCTTCCGGATGAATTCAACTCGATTGTTGAGAAGCGACGCGGCGGACAATCCAAATTTTCGGGCAAAAGAAAACCTCAATTCGGCCCAAGCGGAAGGACTCCGGGAGAGATCATCGCTCCACCAAGACGGCCAAGCCGCGTCGATGATTGAATCACTTATGCCGAAATCGCGTAGCAATTCTATAAATTTCACCAATCGGATATCCCTCCGCTCGGCACTACTTGAATACATCATACTTTTCAAATCAGCAGGCCGCCTCCCCCTGTGATCCCGCATTACTTCATGACTCCCGACTATCCTCATTAAATTCACATTGGCCGAGGCCGTTTCGCCACCCGAGCCGGCCTCGGCGCGTGTGTAGTGAAATATTTTTGGGTTGAACGAATTTGGCTGTTCAAAATATTTCCCTTCGACCGGAATATTCTCAATAATTTCATGAACACCCGGAACATAGGTGGATTCATGAACTTCGAAACCAAGGTCCGAACCGTCAAATTCACCATCGTGTATGGATAAAACCCAATCGAAATGTGACCCGTGAACTTCCTTTTGGTCGCCCCGAAGCGGCCGCGGACAAGTGGAGGGTCCATACGGATATTCCACGTCCAGCATCCAACGGGCGACAGGATAAAACGCATCGGGGATGAATCCGTTCCAAACATCGCAATTCGCCCTCAAGAGACGTCTCGTATCATTTCCTGGATGACCGATTTCAAGAAGACCGGGTCCATATCTCCGCTCTTCCGATTTCGCAAAATCGGTGGCGCCTTCGCCGTGCCGACCCGACAGGAAGCCGAAGTCTCGCAGGGTCAAATTCGATTCCAAGATCACTGGAAGATTGAAGAATGGGGATTCGCTCGGTTTACACCGCTCCCCCCGCAACCCGGAATCCCGGGTTCGGATAATTGTTTCAGTGTTATACAAAATGTGCTTCCGAAAGGCGACATGCGCGTTTTGGTATCCCGCCACATCATGATGACCCATGATCCGTGCCTTCACGATGTATTCGTACGATAAATCGATTTTGTGGAATAATGGGTGACATTTGGCGTGTTCCATCGAAGTTTCGTTCATACATGCCAATAGCCCTTGAGAAAGGTTCTCTCTGTGAAGCATGCCCGAATCTCCGTCAGCGGCACTCCACTCCAAGACCTTCCACGCCACGGCCTGACCGACCACTGTCTCAGCCAGTTGGCGAGCCCCGCAACTCGCCAGTCGGTCCCCCCAAATCACCGCCGTCCCTCCGCTTGCGCGGAATGACCGTCCCCATAGCAACCCGGCCACCGAAGCGTCGCATGCGGACACCAGCATCATTCGAACCGGGCTCCCCTCACGGAACATATGGCGGACAAGTGTTTGACGAGGACCCAAACCGTCCCCTTGTTCGAAGGAGGAGCCCCGCCCGTCCGCCGTCAAAATCGGCCCGCGGCGCGCGTGATGGATGATCGCGTCCCTCAACGGCACCATCGGCATCTTGTGCAAGGGAATTGGCATGCGCGTATTCCTCCCCGTACGTCCCGCGATGTCCGGCGCTGGACAATGAACCGGCCCGACCACGCAACCTCCGCGCCGAAACATCGGGCGCCGGCGGTTTTGATGGAATCACTGGCGCGACCCGCGTGGAGACCAACGCGAAACGTTGAATTGCGCCGACCACCATCGTCATCCAATGTGGTATTCACATCCAAATCGTCGGCACTCTAACGTTTACTTCGTCTGTTGACAAGCGACGGATTGGTCAATCGATGCCTCGCCCACCTCGGCGTGGAAGCCCCGGCGCGCGCGGAACGTGATTCCGCTTTCCGCCATCGGGAGCATCGCGGATCTCATTCCCCGCAGGATCCAAACGTTCCATCCGGCCAAGCCAAGGTCATCCTTCGCGGCGGAGCGCAAAGCCAACCCGTCCCGCATCCGCGGGCCGGGTTGGCTCGGCTCCGGGTGTCAGCGACACCGCCTCACGAATTCGTGAACCCGCGCGTTCAGCGCGTCCTCCGCCTTCCCGCGCGCCGGGATTGGAATGTGGTCTCCCGGCAGGACGAATTT
>JANQKA010000715.1 GCA_028281405.1 Hasllibacter sp.
AAACCACGAATTTTCCCGACCGCGGACGCGGACCAAATTCCCGGATCGTCGAAGGCGCTCCTTCATGGGGGCGGGGTCTTCCGCTCGCGGTGCAGGCCACGACGTGGGGCGCCAACATGTCGCGGTCGAAGGTGACGCCCACTCCCGGCGCGTCGGGCGCCACGGCAAGCGCGTTCTCCACGCGCAGGGGGCGGATCGTGTAGCGGTCTATGGGAAAGGCGTGCACCTCCAGCCAGCCGCCGTGCGGCTGCGACGAAACGAGACTCACGTGCAGTTCCTGCATGCCGTGCGAACAGACGGGGATGCCCGCCGCCCGGGCGACCCCCGACGCCCGCAGCCAACCGGTGATTCCGCCGCAGTTCGACGCGTCCGGTTGCAGGAAACTCAACCCCGCCCACTTCGCGGCCATCTCGAATTCGTGGATCGTGTGGAGATTTTCCCCCATCGCCAGGGGCATTCCCGTGGCCTCCGCGACGCGGGCGAACCCCTCGTAATCGTCGGGGATGATCGGTTCCTCGAACCAGAGGATGCCGTGCGGGGCGAAGGCGCGGGCCCGGTCGATCGCCTCGTCGACGGAAAACGAATAATTCGCGTCCACCATCAACGCGGCTTCCGGCCCGATGGCCCGCCTCACCGCGGCCACACGGTCGGCGTCGTCTCCGCGTCCTACCTTGATCTTCACGCCGTCGAATCCGCGCCCGATATGGCCCTCGACCGACGACACGAGCTTCGCCGTGTCGTAGCCGAGATCGATTCCCCCGCAATATGCGCGGCAGCGGTCGGACGCGCCTCCGGCCATCTTGAGAAGGCTTTCGCCGCGCCGCCGCCCGCGCAAATCCCACAGCGCGATATCGACCGCGGATATCGCGAACGAGGCGACGCCGCCGCGGCCGACATAGTGCACGTGCCAGCCCATTCCGTCGTGGATGTCCTCCACGGCGTCCGCGTCGCGGCCCGCCAGGAACGGCGCGAGGTCGTGCCGGATCATCGCCAGGATCGAGCGGCCGCCCTTGCCGCCGGTGTAGGTGTATCCCGTGCCTACGGCTCCGTCGGCGGTCCGGACCTCGCAGGTCACGAGTTCGAAATGCGTGTGGTCGCCGTGCTTGGCGTCGACCAGCACCTCGTCGAGCGGCACGTGGTGGAGCCGCGCCTCTACCGACTCGATCAAAGATCCCGGCATTCCGGCACCGGCGTCAACGCCCGGCCCTCCCGTTCGAAAGCGATGAGGTTGTTCACGGTCAAATCCCCCATGGCCGCGCGCGTCTCCACCGTGGCCGATCCAGCGTGCGGCAGCAGGACGACGTTCTCCATGGATTTCAAGGCCTCGGGAACCCTGGGTTCGTCGGCGAACACATCGAGGCCCGCGGACCCAAGACGCCCATCCGCCAGGGCCGAGACCAGGGCGTCCTCGTCGACCACGCTTCCGCGGCCGACGTTGATCAGCATTCCCTCGGGCCCGAGCGCGTTCATGACCCCGGCGTTCACGATCTTCTCCGTCGCCGGTCCGCCGGGAACGATGACGGTGAGGATGTCCGCCCACCCCGCGAGGCCCTCGAGGGTGTCGTGGCGGGCGTGGGGCACGTCCTTCGGCGACCGCGTGTGATAGGCGATCTCGCAACCGAAGGCGGCGGATGCCCGA
>JANQKA010000752.1 GCA_028281405.1 Hasllibacter sp.
TTGGCCACCTTGCCGGTGCGCCAATGCGCGGAGCGATGTTGGGGCTCCGGATGGCGGCGCGAATTCGCCGGCGGAACTGCTCGAGGCGCCGCGCCTACCTCCCGGGCCTGATTTCGACGACCGCGAACAAGGATTCACAAATCCGGCTCCCGACGTGTCCCATCGGAGATGGAATCCCGGCGCAAGCGTCCTGAGATCGTTCCATGGAACTGATTTCACGAACCGAACCGGGCTTCGACAATCCCCTGTGTCGGTTCGGCGGCCTTGGGAACCGGGCGGGGCGGCGGGGCGTCTGGAGGCGGCAAGCATGCGGCGAAGAACGATGCGCGGCATGGCGCCGGCCGCCCCGGACCTGATGTGTCGGCCACGATCATGGATGGACAAACCCGGCGCCCGCGTGTATCAGGTGGAAGCGATACGAAGCGTGAGCGACATGAGACCGTCCCGGAGAAGAGAATTCACGACCCGATCCGGGCTTCGCGGCTTTCCCCCGCGTAATCGCCCGAGCCTCGGGAAACGGGTGCCTCGGCGCCTGGGCGGGGACATGGAAAGCCAGGGGCCGTCATCGCGTTCGGCTCGGCCGGTCGTTCCCCGTCGGCTCCGCCGTTTGAGCTCCACGACTTCGGCGGAGACCCGAATGCAATCCCGCCGGCCGCGGATCGGAATTCCAGCCGGGCATCTCACCGTCGGTCGACGGGGTGCCCGCGCGCGCCTCCGGGGCGCGGGGCGTGCGCTCTTGGTCGGAGTATTCGCGTCCCAGTCCGATTCCCCGCTCTCCTTGTCGACGAAGGAAGAGTCGATATGAACAGCGCGTCCCCCAAACGGGCGGAAACCGCTCCGTTGCCAAGGGCGGTCACGCCCAGGACATCACCCCGCCGACCGGCGACCGGCAAGGTCGCGACCGGTCCGTGTCCACCAAAGGTGATCGGAGATGTCGCGCGGAATTGGGCCGACAAACTCGGTCTGGCCTCCGTTCCGCTGTTCGAAAGCGGCGAGATCGACCAACCGGAGACACACACCGCCCTATTGGGCGGTGGCCCGGGAAGTTTCGCGCTGTCGGAGACCGACGAACCGATCTGGCGGGATCCCATGGCGCAATCTTGGACTTGGTCGAGCAACCTTACACATCATGTGGCCGTCGGAGAGCATTGGGTGAGGGAATGGCGATGGGACAGCGGGCGGGTACTGAAGTTTTCCCGACGTGATATCGAGGACGACATGGAAAGCTACTACAGGCGCCTCAACGCGATTCCGGCTTATTTAAGTCCCAAAGTTTCCCGACATGTTTTGGAACTGTTCAGGAGACTGCGCTCGATCATGGAGGAAACAGGAGTCGCGGACGAGCACTGCTTTGATATATTTCTGGCGTTCCTGAACATGCTGCTCAACCGGGAAAAATGCCTGGAGGACGGACCAGGCGGCGAGGGGGAAGAACTACTCCGAGCGATTCCCGCAAGCGGATTGGACGAAATCGTGCGGAAATCGGAGCGTTGCGAGCCTTGGGAATCTCTCGAATTCATCCCTTCGCTCGCATTGCGGCACTCCGGAAGCGCGATACTTCAAGAAGCATATTTCGAATACTTCCGCACACCCTTTCCGACATCCGCATATCTTAAACATAATCAAATGAAGATTTCCAAAAATGTCGTGCAACACGGAATTCAATTCACGCCACCGCGATTAGCCCGCGGAATTGTCGAAGCCACACTTGACCGGATTAGCGACCTTCTCGAGCGGAAAATTCTCACCATTCTCGACCCGGCGTGCGGAACGGGCACTTTTCTTCAGGAATCAGTTCGAACGCTTCGAAGGATTGGTTTTACCGGCCACTTGCGACTGATCGGCAGGGATATCACACCCGGCGCGGTATCCATGGCTGGATTCGCCGTGGAGCGCGCCGTGGCCGACTGGAACCCCGTCGGGATGGTGGAAGTCGATTTGGAGGTCGCCGATTCCCTGGAGGAAAACCTTCCGG
>JANQKA010000806.1 GCA_028281405.1 Hasllibacter sp.
GCTCCGGAGCGGGAGGAAACGCGTTCGGTCAGCCGTAGGTCGAGACATCCGCGCCCGCCAACGCCGCGATGTTGAGCAGGCCCCTCGGCGTGACCCCGGGCGTCACGATATGGGCCCTGTTGCCCATGCCCATAAGGATCGGCCCCACCTCGATTCCGCCCATGGCGCTTTTGAGAAGATTCCGCGCCGCGCCCGCGGCGTCTGTGTTGGCGTAGATCAGGACGTTGGCGCGCCCGGACAATCTGTTGTCGGGCAGGAGGCGTTCCCTGATTTCGGGATCGAGGGCGGCGTCGGTGTGCATCTCGCCTTCGTATTCGAAGTCCCGGTCGGACGCGTCGAGAATCTTCAGCGCGCTCCGCATGACCCGGCCCGACGGACTGTCGAGATTGCCGAACTGGGATCCCGAGCAAAGGGCGATTTTCGGGGCGATGCCGAATCTCCGGACGTGCCGGGCGGCGGCGATGACCGTGCGCGCCAGCGTCTCTCCCGTCTGCTCTATGTGGATGTGGGTGTCGGCGACGAACAGGGAACCGTCCTCGAGGATGACCAGCGACAGCGCGCCGGCGGGAGTCAGCGAATCGGTCTCCAGCATCTGGCGCACGTAGTTCAAGTGCCAGAGATACTGTCCGAAGGTGCCGCAGATCATGCTGTCGGCGTCGCCCCGGTGGACCATCACCGCGGCGATCATGGTCGTGTTGGTCCGCATGACCGCCTTCGCCAGGTCGGGGGTCACGCCGCGCCGCATCATGGCCGAGTGATAGGTTTGCCAATATTCCTTGTAGCGGTCGTCGCTTTCGGGATTCACGATATCGACGTCGCGCCCCGGAACCAGACGCAATCCCGCGCGTTCGATCCGCGCCCTGATGACGTCGGGACGTCCCACGAGCACGGGGGAATCGACGCTGTCCTCGATCATCGCCTGGGCGGCGCGCAGCACGCGCTCGTCCTCGCCCTCGGCGAAAACGATCCGGCGCTTGGACAGGCGGGCGGCCTCGAAGACGCCCCTCATCATGAGGGACGACTTGAACACCTGCGCCTCCAATCCGCGGCGGTATTCCGCGAGGTCGATTTTCCTGCGCGCCACGCCCGAATTCATCGCCGCTTCGGCAACCGCCACCGCGATCGTGGGCAGCAGCTTGGGATCGAACGGCTTCGGGATCAGATAGTCCGGGCCGAACACCAATTTCTCGCCCTCGTAGGCGGCGCCGACCTCGGCGGAGGTGGTCTGTCGGGCGAGGGAGGCGATGGCCTCCACGCACGCGAGTTTCATTTCGTCGTTGATGTCGCTGGCTTCGACATCGAGCGCTCCCCTGAAGATGAAGGGGAAGCAAAGCACGTTGTTGACCTGATTCGGAAAATCCGAGCGGCCCGTGGCGATCATCGCGTTGGGCGCGGCCTCGCGCGCCGCGTCGGGCATGATTTCCGGAACGGGATTGGCGAGCGCGAATATTATCGGATTGTCCGCCATGCGGGCGACCGCCTCCTTTGGAAGGAGTCCGGGGCCGGACAGTCCGAGGAACATGTCCGCGCCGGCGAGGGCCGATTCGGGCGTCGCGTCCTCCGGCGCGTTGGCGAAGACCATCTGTTCGGGGGAGAGATCGGTCCTCCCCTGGTGGAGAACACCCGCCTTGTCGAACACCGTGATGTTTCGGTTGGGAACCCCGAGCTTGGTCAGCATGTTCAGACAGGCGACTCCCGCCGCGCCGGCTCCGATGCCGACGATCCGGATATCGGCGGGATCCTTTTCCGCCAGATGTAGGGCGTTGCGGGCGGCGGCGGCGACCACGATGGCGGTGCCGTGCTGGTCGTCGTGGAACACCGGGATGTCCATGCGCCGCCTGCAGATCCTTTCGACCTCGAAGCAATCGGGGGCTTTGATGTCCTCGAGGTTGACCGCTCCGAACGTCGGCTCCAACCGGCAGACGAGGTCGGCGAGGGCGGCCGGGTCGCTTTCTTCGACCTCGATGTCGAAGCAATCGATGCCGGCGAATTTTTTGAACAGGACCGCTTTTCCCTCCATCACGGGCTTGGAGGCCCGCGCGCCGATGTTTCCCAGGCCGAGCACGGCGGAACCGTTCGAAATGACGGCGACGAGGTTGCGTTTGGCGGTGAAACGGGTGGCGCTGCCGGGGTCGGCGGCGATTTCGGCGCAGGCCTCCGCGACCCCGGGCGAGTAGGCGCGGGACAGGTCGCGGCTGGTCGTCATCGGCTTTGTCGCGCGGACCTCCAGCTTACCCGGGCGCGGGAATTCGTGATAGTCGAGGGCCGCCTTGCGATCGGCCTCCTTGTCCTCCAATGCCATGGGGCGCCTCCGTCGTTGTTGGTGTCCCGCGACGCGCCGAGTCGTTCACGCGGGCGGGAGAGTATGCGTCTCCGGAGGGATTCCCGCAACAATTCCGGAGGTCGGCCCGCCTTCGCCCGTCCGCCGTCCGCCGGGCGGAGGAGACTCCGCGACAGTCCCATCGGTTCGCCCGGGTTTCCCGAATCCCCGGGAGCGTGGGTGCGGCAAGTTGATAGGTCGCCCGAATGCCGAGAGCCTTGGCCGATTCGTCGGCCGCGTCGTCCATCTCCCGGTCGCCGTCCATCGGCGAGGTGGAGACTCCGCTACCGCCCCATCGGTTCGCCCCGGTTTACCGAATCCCCGGGAGCTTGGGTGCGGCACGTGCATTGGCCACCCGAATGCCGGGAGCCTTGGCCGATTCGTCCACCGTGTCGACCATCGCCCGGTCGCCGTCCATCGGCGCGACGGAGACTCCGCGACCGTCCCATCGTTCGCCCGGGTTTCCCGATTCCCCTGGAGCGTGGGCGCGGCACGTGCGTTGGCCACACGAATGCCGAGAGCCTTGGCCGATTCGGCGGCCGCGTCGCCCATCGCCCGGTCGCCGTCCACCGGCTCGGTGGAGACTCCGCGACCGTCACATCGGTTCGCCCGGGTTTCCCGAATCACCGGGAGCGTGGGTGCGGCACGTGCATTGGCCGTCCGAATGCCGTGAGCCATGGCCGATTCGTCGGCCATCGCGGCCGTCGGCCGCCGGAGCGGAGGAGGCTCCACCCGTCCCATGGGTTCTCCACGGATTCCGCGGAGCCTTGGGAGCGGGTGCTTGCGCGTCGATTGGTCGCCCGACGCCGTGAACCGTGACCGGATTTCCGACCGCGTCCTCCGTCGCCCGGCCGTCGTCCTCCGCACGGAGGAGGCTCCGCCACCGTCCCATGGAGTCTCCTCGGGTTCAGTTGAGCCTTGGGAGAGGCCTGCGAATTGATTGTCCGTCCGAACGACATGAACCGGGGCCAATGCGCGGCCGCCCGATCGGGATGATTGGACCCGTCGAGCGTGGATCGCCCGCGCGATAGCGGCCCGCGGCGCAGTAACGGTCACGTTCCCCGCGGCCGGGTGTCGTGCGCGGCGGGGAGTACGAATATCCAACCACTCCGTTTGCCCGCGGCTTCCCGAGCGTTTTCTGGGTTGATCCGATGCCGAGCCGGCCCGGCGGCGTTGGGCGGACCGGGACGATACGTCTGCCGGGGAACCGGGCGGGAGCCGCCGCGAACCGCGCGCGAGGTGCCGAATGGATTTCCGGATCAAAAGGGAAGAGGCGCGGATCCAGAATCCCGCGTGGGATCCACATTGTTGGATACCGTGCATGAATGTAGTGAATCACGGGTTGCTTCACGCATCACCCCGGATCGTCCATACCGCTTCCATGTCGAACGGTCGGCCGGGGATCCGCGCCAGGCCGGCATGAACAGACAGGAGTGAACCCATGCTCGCACGTTGCCTCGCGGCGCTCGCCGTGATGACCCAGACCGCTTTCGCGGAGGAGTTGCCGACCGCGATTTCCTGCTACCAGGAGGGATCCAACGCCAAGGATATCGACTCATACATGTCGTGCTTCGCCGATGACGCCGAAATGATCGACGTGTCCCGCGTATTCGCGGGACGGGACGCGATAAGGGCGTGGGCCGCCCGCGAAGTGATCCCCCACGGCGATTCTTTCGCCCACCGCCGGATTCTGGAGCGGAGCGCCGGATACGCCAAAACCGAGGTGAACTGGTCGAGGTGGGTCGCCCACTACTCATACTGGTGGGACGAATCCGGCAAGATCACCCGGATGTCCCTCCAGTACGCGAACTGAGGTGTCCATGAAACGCGCGTTTGTGACGGGGGCGAACCGGGGCATAGGCTTCGCCATCGCCAAAGGCCTGTCGGATTTGGGATTCGGGGTGATACTCGGATCCCGGAACCGCGAGGCGGGCTTGGAGGCGGCGGAACGGATCGGGGCGACCGCGGTTCAAATCGATGTGGCGAGTCCCGAAGGCATCGACCGCGCGGTCGAGGAGGCCGGCCCAATCGACATTCTGGTCAACAACGCCGGAATCCTGGGATCCGGCCCAGTCCTCGAAAACCCGGACGACTTCATGGAGTCAATGAATGTCATGGTCCGGGGGCCGTTCCTGCTGATGCATCGATTGGTGCCGGGAATGGTCGCCCGTCGTTACGGGCGGGTAGTCAACGTCTCCTCCGGATGGGGCGCGTTCTCGGACGGCGTCGCGGGGCCGGGGGGCTACGGCGTGGCGAAGGCGGCGCTGAACGCCTTGACGGTCTCCGCGGCGCGGGGCTTGCCGAAATCCGTGAAGGTGAACGCGATGTGCCCTGGCTGGGTCCGCACCCGCATGGGCGGAGCGGCGGCGGGAAGGTCGCCGGAGGAGGGAGCCGAGACGGCGGTTTGGCTGGCGACGCTCGGGGACGATGGGCCGACGGGCGGATTTTTCAGGGACAAACGCCAGATTGA
>JANQKA010000004.1 GCA_028281405.1 Hasllibacter sp.
ATCTCCTGGTGGTTTATCACGACACCCCAAACAGGAATATGGCGGAGGCCGACGTCGACGAGATCGTCATCGGCCGGGCAACCATGGCGGATGGAACGGACCCCGCTTCGGGGCTGATGGGCAACGCCGGCGACGATTTCATGTTCGGCCTGGGAGGCGACGACTTCCTTACCGGGGGCGTCGGAGACGACACGATCGACGGCGGCGGCGATGACGACACCGCGGTGTTCCAAGGCGCCCTGGCGGGATTCAATATCACGGCCGCATTGTCCGGAACCAACGCCACGATCATGGTGGAAGACACGGTGACCACCGGAGGAAACGAGATCGACGAGGGCACCGACACCCTGTCGAATATCGAGACGCTCAGGTTCGGTTCGACTTCGATCGCGGTCGTCGCCCTCGCCTCATCCACGGCCGCCAATTCGGAGGTCATCCTGGGCACCGATGGAATGGACGGTTCATCGGGGACGCCGTTCGACGGGGGCGCGGAGTTGGACGTGATCTTCGGTTTCGGTGGAGGCGACTTCCTCGCCGGCGGAGCCGGCGACGACATCGTATACGGAGGAGACGGCGACGACGAAATCGACGGCGGCATCGGCGACGACACGATCGACGGCGGAGAAGATGACGACACCGCCGTGTTCCAAGGCGCCTTGGCGGGGTTCAACATCACCGCCACAATGTCCGGAACCAATACGACGATCATGGTCGAAGACACGGTCACCACCGGCGGCAACGAGATCGACGAGGGCACGGACACCCTGTCGAACATCGAGACGCTCCGATTCGGTTCGGCGTCGCTCGCGGTCGTCGCCCTCGCTTCCGCGACCGCCGCCAATTCCGAGGTCATCCTGGGCACCGATGGAGAGGACGGTTCAACACAGACGCCTTTCGATGGAGGCGCGGAGGCGGACGTGATCTTCGGTTTCGGTGGAGGCGACTTCCTCGCCGGCGGAGCGGGCGACGACATTTTATCCGGCGGAGACGGCGACGACGAAATCGCCGGCGGCGTCGGCGACGACACGATCGACGGCGGCGACGATGAAGACACCGCCGTGTTCCAAGGCGACCTGTCGGAATTTCATTTCACGGCCACAAGGTCCGGAACCGATGCGACGTTCATGGTCGAGGACACGGTCACCACCGGAGGCAACGAAATCGACGAGGGCACGGACACCCTGTCGAACATCGAAACGCTCAGGTTCGGTTCGGCGTCGCTCGCGGTCGTCGCCCTCGCTTCCGCGACCGCCGCCAATTCCGAGGTCATCCTGGGCACCGATGGAATGGACGGTTCATCTGGGACGCCGTTCGATGGAGGCGCGGAGGCGGACGTGATCTTCGGCTTCGGTGGCGACGACTTCCTCGCCGGCGGAACGGGTGGCGACTTCGTGTCCGGCGGAGGAGGCAACGACGAAATCGAAGGCGGAACCGGCGACGACACGATCGATGGCGGCGACGATGACGACACCGCCGTGTTCCAAGGCGACTTCGCGGATTTCGATTTCACCGCCACATTGGACGGGACCATCGCGACGATCGTGGTCGAAGACACGGTCACCACCGGAGGTGGCGAAATCGACGAGGGCACGGACAGTTTGTCGAATATCGAGACGCTCAGGTTCGGTTCGACATCGATCGGGGTCGTGGATATCGCTTCCTCGACCGCCGCCGATTCCGAGGTCATCCTGGGCACAGATGGAATGGACGGTTCATCACAGACTCCGTTCGACGGAGGCGCGGACGCGGACGTGATCTTCGGGTTCGGTGGAGGAGACTTCCTCGCCGGCGGAGCGGGAGACGACATCATATCCGGCGGGGAGGGTGACGACACGTTGTCGGGTGGCGCGGGAAACGACATCCTGGACGGCGGCGGCGGCGGTGGCGATATCGCGGTATTCGACGGGAAAATCACCGATTATCTGTTCGAGCGGATTGACGACGAATCCTTTTACGTGATTGATGACAGGAACGGCGGCGACGACGGCGTCAACGAGGGCCGCGACGTATTGCGCAATATCGAGCATTTGAATTTCAAGGACGGCAACACGGAATTCGATGTGTCGAACGTGAGATTCGTTGATTTGAGTCAGGCCACGGACGGTGTGCAGGGTGGAGCGGGGCGAGACATAATCGTCGGGGCGTCGTTCAGAGATGAAACCCACACGGGACGCGGCGGCGCCGATGTATATCAAATCAGGGAGGGAACGGGCGGCGGAGAAATTACAATCGAAGATTTTTCTTCGGGAGACGTTATTGTTTTTGAGGATGTCACCGCGCACAGAAGCCTGACCAGTGAGAGTGTGGGCGGACCTCTGCCTTCCACCCAGTTCAAGAACGCCGCTGGAGTTGTCGTCGTATATCTTTTCGGCTATACCGGGAACTTCCGGGAAGGGTCTGAATACTTCTACGTCGATATCACCGGGCAGGGCGGCGCGACGCAATCAAGGGCAGACCAGGCATCCATGGCTCTCGATGGCGACCCCGGAAACGACGTGATCCGGGATATTTCCGCTCCCGCCTTCTCCGAAATGTCCGTCGCCGCCGATTTCCCCGTGGATGGAATGACGGACATTGTCGCGGCGGTCACGGCCGGGGATGAGTGGAACGGTCAAATTCCGGACGCGCTGGCTATGGAACCGGCGTTGGAGTATGTGACGGTCCCCCCCGGAGAAACCGGGCACGATCTTTTTTCTTCGCTGACATGAATTCAACGTCATGCAAGCCCGGATTTTCCACGGAACCGATTATTTGGGAATTGCTTGGATTTCGGCGCCCGTTCTGAAGATTTCCAATAATCATTGGAACGATTCGCTTCGCGTTCCCTTCCACTTGCCGTCCGGCCATCAAGCGCGCCCCTCCGCCTGCGGTGCCTGGAGGACGCGATTCGCGATGAGGATGCATCCCCGCCCCGCGAAAGCCCGTCGGACGGGGAACATGCTCGGTCGGACCGTCCGGTGTCGCGGAGGCAAGGCGGCCAGCGAGACTTCGAGGCACGCGGACGCCCAGCCCGGCGCAGGAACCGCGTGTCCCATAGGCGAAGGACGCAAGCGGGCGGCACCGGCGGGACGGCCCCGTTGGGGAGGCTTGTCCGCGGTCCGGAGGGCACCTTCCCGAGGATCGATGCGCCGTGTCGAGACGACCAGCCCGGTGGGTGATTGGGTGGAGCGACGCGGAACCCGACCGGTCAAGTTCAATGTTACATTGAGGCGGCACAGGCTTGGCCGCCGAGGCTTGATTCCGCTGGGCGGTTCGTATTACATGCTTTGAATTGGTCGGCGAACCGTTGGTGTGGTGAACATGTATTTTAGCGCCAGGCCAAATCAATGTGGGCAACCGAGGCCCGACCGCAAAGATTACTGAGACGGAGAAGCTCGATGAATTTCCTCTCTCCCCATCGATTTTCTAATGGCGGCGCGAAAAGGCGCGCCGTCCACGGCCTGACAGCCGGCGCGACCGCAGCCCTGGGCGCCTTGGCCGGGTGCGGAGGCGGTGGAACCACCACCGCGTCCGGCAACGACGGCGGCTCCGGGAACACCACGCCCGTCAGTCTGAGCGCGGAGCCCGGTTCGCCGATCATCCCCATCAATCTGGCCGCCGGCTACTTCAGCGGCGGGGGCGACTCTCCGCTGGCCTTCGAGGTGATGGGTTTGGATGGCAGCGGCCTGATGTTCGATGAAGCCAACGGCAGGATTTTCGGCACGGTCGCGGCGGAGGGTGAAGTCAGGGCGACGGTCACGGCCACTGGAGGGGATGCCGATCCCGTGTCCAGGATTTTCATCATAACCGCCACCGCTCCCGCGGCGGGAACCGCGCCGCGGCCCATGGCCATCGAAGATCTCGAATTCCTGAGGAACGTGGTGGCGGGACGGCCAATCGAGAGCATCGATTTGCGGGACGGGTTCGCCGACCCCGATGGCGGGGACGACCTCACCTTCGCGGTGGAATTTTCCCCGAATGACAGCGGCCTGAGCTTCGACGGAAACGGCGTGATATCCGGGACGATCAGCGGGGAGGGCGATGTGGTCGCCATCGTGACCGTCGCCAACGGCGGGGAATCGGACGCTCCATCCATCGAGTACAGGATCGTGATTTCCCCGACTTCGGGTGGGGATCCGGTGTTGTCGGGCACGCGGCTCGCCGACGTGAGGGGAACGACGGGAGACGCGTTGGTCTCCCCCATCGATCTCCGCGCCGGGTTCGACGACCCGGACGGCGACGACGGCGATCTGACGATCGCGGCTCATGTGGTCGGCATGGATGGAGGCTTGGAGGATTTGTCGAGCGTCGGACTCGCGCTGACCGGCGGCTCGATGCTGTCGGGAACGCCAAACCGAGCCGGAATCATCACCATCAGGGTGACGGCGACCGACGGAAGCGGAGGCGTGGCCACGGACGACTTCACTATCAACGTGCGTGAAAACCGGCCTCCTACGGTGACGGAAACTCCACCCGCGGGCGTGGAACTGACCATGGGAACCAGCGAGAATCTTCCGATCGACGCGGCCGGGTGGTTCACCGACCCGGATGGGAACGAGACGCTGACGTTTTCGCTGGTGGACGCGGACGGGACCGGTCTGAGCATCGACGCGGGAACCGGAATGATCACCGGTCCGTTCAGCGGAACAGAGGACACAACGATCCGGGTCCGGGCGGGCGATGGGAGGCTGTTCGTTGATCACCCCCTGAACATCACCGCGAACACCGCCCCCGTGACAACGGACTCGGCTCCGATGGATTCGGTCGCGTTGACGACCGGCTCGGACCTGGGTCTCCCGATCGACGCCGGCCCGTGGTTCTCCGATGCGGACGACGGCCAGACCCTGACGTATTCATTGATGAACGCGGAAAACACCGGCCTGAGCATCGATGCCCAAAGCGGACTGATTACCGGCCCGTTCACCGGAAACGCGGACACCTCGGTGGAGGTCCGGGCCGGCGACGGGCGGGTGATCATCGGTCACACCCTGAACATCGCGGCGAACGCCGCTCCCACGACAACGGCGACGGCCCGGACCGACGCGGTGATATTGACGACTGGCGGAGATTTGAATCTCCCGATCCCCGTTGGCGGTTGGTTCAGCGACGCGGACGCCGGCGCGACATTGACGTACTCTTTGGTGGATGCGGACAACACCGGTTTGAGCATCGATTCCAGCGACATGATCATTGGCCCGTTCACCGGAAGCGCGGATGCCACGATCCGGGTCAGGGCAACCGACCAGCATGGAGCGACCGCCGACCACGCCCTGACCATCGAGGCGAACGCCGCTCCCACGACAACGCAGGGCGCTTCGACAGACACGGTGAGGTTGACGACGGGCAGGGAGTTGAATCTTCCGATCCCCGTAAGCGGTTGGTTCCGCGACTCGGATGCCGGCGCGACATTGACATTTTCGCTGGTTGGTGCGGAAAACACCGGACTGAGCATCGATTCCGCTGGTATGATCACTGGCCCGTTCACCGGAAACGCGGATTCCACGATCCGGGTCAGGGCCACCGACCAGCACGGCGCGACCGCCGATCACGCCCTGAGCATCGAAGCGAACGCCGCTCCCACGACATCGCGAAGCGCTCCGGACGCGGATCAGGTGATTTTTCTGGCGCCGGGCACGGATTTGAATCTTCCGATCGACGCGAGCGCATGGTTTGCCGACACGGACGGAGACGATACCTTGAGGTTCTCGCTGGTGGATTCCAACGACCTGGATGGAACCGGGTTGACCTTCGACACTAAGAGCGGCGAGATTCGCGGCGTGTTCTCGGGGGCCGGCGCCGCGACAATCCGCGTCAGGGCCAGCGATGGACAGGTTCCGGTCGAACACGCCGTCAACATCAGAGCCGCCAAGCCGGTGACGTTGACGAACCTGCCGGAATCGTTGATTGTTCCAACGGGAACCCCGATACCGGCGATGGATCTGAGCGGGGTGTTCGCCGCTCCCGCAGAAGGGGTGACACGGACTTACGGCGCCATGGTGGGAACCGACAGCCTCATGGCGGCGAATATTGGCCTGTCGATCAGTTCGGATGGGATCCTCTCCGGAACTTTCACGGGAACTGATGATACGGAAGTCACTTTGACCGCGAGCGACGGGCAGACATCCTTGCCGGAGCAAAGCATCACCATCAGAACAAGCAGCGCCAATGGCGGGCGCCCATTCGAATCGGGGAATGACGACGACGAATTTTTGATCGGCGCGGCGGCGATTCCCGTGATCGTGGGCGGAGACGGCGAAGATATCATATTGGCGGGACCCGGTCAACAAAAAATATACGGGGATGTTCAGACGAATCCCTTCGCGGCGGATACGGATGTCGTGGTCTATCTTGGCGAGCGTGACCAGTACAATTTCATTCAACCCTTAAGCGTTACAATTTTGGGAAACACCCGCCTTACAATTCAGGTAAAACCAATTGGCGCGAACAACACCCAGGGCGATGAATTATTGGGGATTGATGAAATCCGTTTCGAGGATCAAACATTTGTTGTTTCGTTTAGTGGAACGACCGCCCATGACATAGTGTTTGGCTCGAATGCGAGTGACAGGATCAGCGGCGGAGCGGGAGACGACATACTGTATTCCGGCTTTGGTGGTGATGAAGACACGGCCGTTTACACAGGCGAGATACGCGATTTCCGTATTGAAATGTCGGAATTGCTCTCGATCACCGACGCCGACTCCTTGGACGGAACCGACGAGGGGTCCGATCGTCTGCATGGGTACGAAAAAGTGCGATTCGCCGACAATGTTGGCGTGGACAGAGATTCATTCGGGGTGATCAACGAAGTGAACACAGATAATATCATTTTCGGATCGGGAAATTCGGGATCCGTGAGCGGCCACGCTTCCGAAAGGAACATATTCTACGGGGAGGATGGAGGTTACGTGTTCACCGGCGGAACCGGAGCGGACATCTTCCAGTTCCTGAAACCCGCGGACAGCACCAGCACGAGCACGACAACGATCCAGGGCTACGACAGGTCGGATGGCGACCGCATCGCGCTTGGAAAGGAAATCGGAACCGTTACTGTCACCGAGGATGGAACGAACACGTACATGTCCAACTCATCCGGATTCTCGTTGACAATCGAAGGGACGGGGCATGACTTCGCCGTCGGATCCCACTATTATCACATCGGCGCGGAGGCCGAAATCATTCTCACGCGGGGCACGGAGTTGAATCCCCCCATCGATTTAAATAACTGGTTTCCCGATCCGGGTGATGCTGGCGACTGGGAGATTTCATTGGTGAATCCAATGGATTTGGACGGCACCGGATTGACCTTCCATGAGGCGGGCGGCGAGATCCGCGGAAATTTCACGGGAACGAGGGACGCGACCATCCGCTTCCAAGCTGGGAATGGGCAAGATTCCATTGATCACGAGATCCATATCAAAGCGATTAATCCGATCGCTTTGACGAGCCTGCCCGATGTGATGGTCATGATGGTCGGGGAATCAATTCCGGCGATCGACATGAGCGGCGTGTTTCCCGCCCCCTCCATGGGGGCGTCTTGGGTATTCAGCGCGGCGGTGGGCTCCGAAAGTCTCGCCGATGCTGATATCGGATTGTCAATCAGTCCGGCCGGAATAATGACGGGGGCGTACAATGGATCAGGTGACATGACCGTCACATTGACGGCCACCGACGGCCAGTCCGCTCCGCAATCGGATTCCTTCATCGTCAGGACGAATGACGGCGGCGGTGGCGGAAGGAATTTCAGGGCGGGAGACAATCGGGATGAGCTCTTGATCGGCACGGGCAGCAATGACGATTTGTTTGGTGGCGAGGGAAGCGATTTGTTCTATGGTGGTGATGGTACGGATACATTTTACGGAGGAGACAATACAAATCCCGTCGATGACACGGGCACGGATGTGGTACTGTTTGAATTATCTCGGAGTGACTACACTTTTGATTTTGTCGACTTTCATGGTGTGGCTTTCACGATACTTTCCAATGAGGATCTCGACAACAATATTTTGGCCGCAAATTTTTTGTATGGGATTGACGAAGTCCGCTTCGCCGATCAGACGTTTGTGGATTCCGCCAACGGAACGGCCGATAATGATATTGTGATGGGCACGGCCGGGAACGACACGATAACCGGCCGAGCGGGCGACGACGCTCTTGGCGCGGGTTCCGGCGGTGATGACGACACAGCCGTATACACCGGTGAAATAAACGATTTCCGGTTCGAATTTTTCAGATTGCTCTCCATCACCGACGCGGATACCGCGGATGGAACGGATGGAACGGATGAAGGTTCCGACCGTTTGTCGGGCTTTGAGGTTGTTGAATTCGCCAACGGTGTCGAAGTGAACACCGCGAACATCGAATTCGGTTCGGACAACTCGGGGGTGGTGGACGCTCACGACACCGAGGCGAGCATACTCTACGGAGAAGGTGGCGGATACACGTTCAACGGCGGAGCGGGTCGAGATATTTTCCAATTCCTGACATCGGCCGACAGCACCGCCGCGAGCGCGTCCACCGTCAGGGGCTTCGACCAGTCGCAGGGTGATCGAATCGCGCTGGGCCAGGAAATCGGCGCGGTAACCGTAACCGCGAGCGGAGGAAACACGGTCATGACCAACGCGTCCGGGTTTTCGTTGACGATCGAGGGGGTTGTTGGATTCGCCGCGGACACCCATTATTACCACATTGGCGGCGCTCCCGCCTCGAATTCCGCCGTCCGGGCGCCGGTCAAGGAGGGTATCCCCGCTTCCGTCATCGGCGAAGGGCGCGCTTCCCCGGATCACGACGCCTCTCGTGGGGCGGTTCCAACCATCGCCGACTTCGCCGTGGACGGGGATGACGCGGGAAGCGCTTTCGGGATACCGACCGACTCCGGGGTAAGGGCGGCCGTGGAGGATGTTCTTCCCGCTGGACCGGATGTCCCGGGAGACGCGGTGATTCCGCCCGCGGGATGCGATGATTACGCCTGCTCCCTTGGACTGATTTGATCATTCGGTCCCGCATTCGTCATTCCGGCCTAACATGATGGCGTTCCCCGGTTTCGGATTGGCGTGATCCCCGACGCGTTTCGCGCCACCCGATCGCATTCCATCGAGCTCGGGAAGTCCTCGGCTCGGCGTTTAGTGGGGGTGACGGAGTGAAGCGCGTCCCCGGGACGGGCCCCTCTTGCGGGCGAAAACTCGGGAGGGGGGCCACCCGAGACATTTCCAAGGCGCCTATTCGGGCCTGTATTCGCGGTTCAAACCACCTCCTCTAAGCCGCCGCGATTCGCGGGGCGATTTCCGCTCCCCAAGCTGGCGAATTGTGGCGGTGGCGAACGAGGTCATCCTTGACCTGACGGGGAAGGACGCTCCTGAGCGTGGGCACCACGCTCGGATCCTGGGACGCGTACGGACCGAGCCAATAAAGGGCCATTGCCGCGGATTCCGAGGCCTTTCCCTTCCACGACATCATTTTCGGGCTGGCATGCTCGAAATAAACGGTCGCCCTGCCAATATTGACTTTCCGCGTCCGTCCGTCGGTCACAAACCAAAACTTCGCGGGAACGTTGTTGGTCACACGCAGCAGGTTCGCGTGGAACCCACCGCCGCGCATGATCCGGATGCCGTCGCGACGCACCATCGCATCGATCGCGTAGCCAATATCAACCGCCCCAAATCGGTTCCAAACGCGGCTGAATCGCGGAAGGTCGTACAGCCCGCGTCCGGCGCGGCGCAGTTTTCCGCTCTTCGCAAGGCGCGCCAACGCCCGACCGATGGTCGGGCGACCGCCGAAAGCGAGGAAATCCGCGGAGGTGCACACCCACTCTCCGCGGCCCTTCGCCCGCACACGCCACATGATCCTGTCGCCGATGCTCGGCATCCGAGAGTTCCTTCCAGTGCTCCGTTGGTTCCGTTTCACCTTCGTCCCGGGAGACGCAACACCC
>JANQKA010000020.1 GCA_028281405.1 Hasllibacter sp.
GCGGACTGGATCCGGCAGATTTCCAGCCGCGTGTCCCAGTCCCCAATCCTGTTTTCGGGTTGGAGCGACACGCCCCAGATGAGATGGAGCATGGCGAAGGTGATGCAGAAGACGGACGCGACGATGAAAACCATGATGGCGCGTTCCGCCATTCTCCGCGCGAAATTTGTCACATTTCGCGATTCGTGGGATTGCATGGCGAAATCCTCCATGTTCGGTCGATCGTTCACGCCGGAACGGAACAGGCTTCGCGGGATGATCCCCGCATGCGGGCTCCGTCGCGAATGTCCCGATCCCGCGTGTCGTCCACCCTATCCCATGCCGGGAAGGGGAACAAGCGGGATTGCCACCAACCCGTCCAGTCACGGGAATCCGAAGATCGCAGAAGTGGCGGGCGGTGGTGGCGGGATCCCGTGATGGCGGCGGAATGACGTGACGGCCTCACGGAAACCGACGGATTTGGAGAGGCTCATGCCGGAGGGAGCGCGGCGCGGCACGGAGTGACCCCGCGTCCCGGCCGACGGCGCGTGCCGCCGCCGGACCCGTCGAGGCCTCCACCACCCGTGGGCGGAGAAAGTCGCCCGGGAGGCTCTCGACGCGTGATCGTCGGCGGCCCCGATGATCGCCTCCGGGAAGGCGGAGGGTGGGCGGGCTTCCGATCGCCCGATTGGCGGGAACGGAACCGCGGCGGAGTGAACAATCACCCGAATCGGGAACGGTTCGCGAAAGCCACCGTGCTTGCCGCGCGACGTAGTCGGGGCCGATGACATCGGAACAATTCGCCGCCGCCCGCATTCGAAAGGAGGCGGCTTTCCCGACCGGGCGCCCGCGGGTTCAACGCGAAGCCTCGGCGGAGTGACCGCCCGCCGGAATCAGGTGGGTGACGCCAACGTTGGCCGCCCGCGCCAGATCGGGATCGAGGGACATCGGAATATACTCTCCCCGGCGCCAAAGCTCGCCGAGATCGTCGTAATGGCGTGACAGTGGATGGCCCGACTGCCCGGTCGACGTGATGAACACCGAAGAATCCGGATCCGCGAAATCGTAGACGCCGCGGTACCCCGCCGAGTGAACGTTCGCGAAGGGGTTCCCGCCCGCCCCGGCCGTCCTGCCCCGCTGAAGCGTGTGGTCGCCGCCGGAAGTCGATTGGCGGATGTTCACGATCCATTTCAGAATGGGCGTCTCGCCCAGCACCTGGTGGTCGTGGCGCGCCTGATGCACGTCGCCCCAACGCCAACTCTCGATGTTCTCCCCCCAGTTCTCCGTCAGCCGCGTCAGCGCGGCGTCCAAGGATCCACGGGCGATGTCCGTGCAATTCTCCTTCACCGTCGATTGCATCACGTCGCACCAGGCGGACGCCCCGTCCACGTTCCGGAACACGCGTTCGATGAAAATCGGGTCGGCGTGGCGGAATTCCGTCACGAGGCCGCCGATCTCGTCGCGGATCAACCAGTCTTGCAGTGTCCTCAGCCACGCCGCGTATATCAGCGGTTCCGGCAGGTGCTCGTTCATCTCGCCGTTCCATTCCGCGAGAAGATCCAAAGCCGCCTTCCGGCGTCCCTCCAGCGTTCCAGCCTCCGCGGTGGCGTCCCTGCGCCAAAGGTCGCGGGCGATGAGCGGCAGAATGGTGCGGGCGGCGACGGACACGGTGTCCAATTGCGCCTCGATGAAGCTCTCCCGCGTGTGAACCTCGCGGTTCCGCATCAGCCGCGTCCAACGTTGAACCCGCTGGGTGTCGCCCCAAACGAAGGAAAGGTGCCGGGGGAAGCCCCGGTTCACGATCTTGTTGTTGGTGTTGCCCACGATCCCGCCGGGGGGATTCAGGAAGCGCGGATTGCTGCTGTATGGCAGGCGGCCCCTCCACCTGTTGACCGCCCGCCAACCGGGAGCCGGGACGCGGCCCATTGTCTGGTGGTTGGGATGTCTCGCGGGAACGGCCCCGATGACTTGCAGCGCCACCCCGTCGCGGTCCGCGAGCGTGAGATTCTGCACCGGGGCCACGACCTTTTCCCCGGCGGCGATGGCCTGGCGTATGGATCCGGAGCGCATGATGCCCAACATGCCGTCGGCGGTGGTGTCCCGCCGGCTGAGCGCGGGCCAACCCAGCGAGATGACGTGACCTCTCGGCGTCACCGTGGACAGATTGTAGTGGCCTCCAGGCAGCACGGGGCCGTTCCGGGTCGACCGCAGGGTAATCGTGACCGGGGGCGCGTCCTTGACCCGGATCACGGAGCGTTCGGTTTCGAAGGGCACCCATTCCCCGCCGGAGCGGTACTCCTCCACCGACTCGGGATTCACCTCCTCGAGGAACAGATCCTGATTGTCGGCGTACGCGTGGGTCAGTCCCCAGCCCAAGGACTCCGACCGACCGACGAGAATCACGGGAATGCCGGGTATGGTGCCGCCGATGACGGCGCCGGTCGAAAGCTCGAGGCGCGACAAATACCAGATGGTCGGCGCCGTCAGCATGAGGTGGGGGTCGTTCGCCAACAGGGTCGAGGAACTGGTCGAACGTTCGGGTGCCGCCGCCCACGCGTTCGAGGCGCCGGTGAGCCCGCGCGGGCGCGTCGGCCACAGGAAAGGCGTGGGCCGGGAGGCGCCGGCCGACGCGTGGCGCGGTTCGGGTGGGAGCGGGAGGCCCGCCGTGTCGGAAAGGGCCGCCACGCCAAGCCCCGGCGCTTCGGGAAGGATGTCGCGCAATCTGGCGTCCGGCAGTATCAAGGACATCCGGCGGCGAAGCACCTCTTCGTCAAGATGACCCGAAAGCTGCAGCGCCATGACCTTGCCCACCGCGAGGCTGTCGGCGGGTTGCCAAGGGGCTATCCTTGGAGGGAACATGAAAAACTCCGGCGCCCCGCGTCCGAGGCTTTCGGAATTCACGACCTCCAGCCAAGCGTTGACGCCACGCGAATAAGCTTCGAGGGCGACGCGCGTCTCCGGCTCCAGCGCTTCGAGGGAGGCGTTGGCGGCCTTTTGAAAACCGAGCCGCCTCAAAAGGTCGTCGGTCGCCAAAGTGCTTTCTCCGAAAATCTCCGACAACCGTCCCTGCGCGGTGCGCCGCAGCATGGTCATTTGCCAAAGGCGGTCCTGAGCGTGCGCGAATCCAAGGCCGAAGAACACATCCTGGTCGTCGTCGCCGAAGATATGGGGAACGTTCGCGTTGTCCCGCACGATCTCGACGGGGTTCCGTATGCCCTCCAGAACGTGGCTCGCCGAATAGTCCGGCAACGAACGCGAGGCGAGCCAATAGACGCCAATCAAAGCGGCGGCGATCAACACCATGAGGCCGACGAACATCCTCAGCATCCATTTGAAAATTCTCAGCATGGGTTCCCGGGGCGCCCTGTTGATTGCGGTTTCCGCCTCCCAATAAGGTGGCCGCCGTCCGGGTTCAACCCGCGATGGGATACCCGTCCGCTTCCCGCGGCCGGGCGGCCAAGGACGCTTCGCTCCATGTTACCGGGGCGGGGTTTCCCGCCGGCGCGGGCGCCGTGGCGCGGTTCTGGGCGGCCCGCCGGGGAGGGCTTGCCCGGGCGGAGGGGAGGGTCCGGACGCTCGGCCGCCGGGGAAGCTCGACCGCCGGAAGGGAGGCGGTCGTCGACCGCGCGCTTGGGTTTTCGATCTCCCTTGCGGCGCGCGGACGGGCGGAACCCACCACCACCGCGGCATTGGCCGACACGGGATCCGGTCGCACGCGGCGCGGTCGCGGGAAGCGCCGTCGCCGTGGAAATTCCGCGCGGGCGTGGCATCCGGCCGGAGCCATCGCGGCAAGCGAAGGTCAAGGTTCGGCCGTGGTGTCCGCGGGTCGGTTCAAGCCCTGATGGTTCCTTCGCCCGCGACCAGATACTTGAAGCTCGTCAGTTGCTCGACCCCCACCGGACCGCGCGCGTGCATCTTGCCCGTGGCGATGCCGATCTCGGCCCCCATGCCGAACTCTCCTCCGTCGGCGAATTGCGTGGAGGCGTTACGCATGAGGATCGCGCTGTCGAGACGCTGAAAAAAGCGGTCCGCCGCGGCGTCGTTTTCGGCGATGATGCAGTCGGTGTGGTTGGAACCGTGCTCGCGGATGTGGGCGATCGCCCCGTCAACTCCGTCGACGACCCGGGCCGCCATGATCATATCGAGGAATTCCCTCCCGAAGTCGTCCTTCGTCGCGGGGGTCGATCCCGTCAAGCCTTCCGCGCGCACCTCCACGCCGGCCCGCATGAGTTCGTCGACGACCCTTCGCCCCAGACCGCCGGCGATCGCGCGGTCGACGAGCAGGCATTCGGCCGCCCCGCAAACGCCGGTTCGCCGGGTCTTGGAATTGAGTACCACGCCGACGGCCTTCTCCGGGTCGGCGGAAGCGTCGAGATAGACGTGACAAATTCCTTCGAGATGCGCGAACACCGGAACACGCGCCTCGCGTTGGACGAGGCCGACGAGACCTTTGCCGCCGCGGGGCACTATCACGTCGACGTGTTCCGTCATTTTGAGCAATTCCCCGACGGCCGTCCGGTCGCGGGTGGGAACGCGCTGGATCGCGTCGACGGGAAGCCCCGCGGCGCGCAGGCCATCGCGCAGACAGTCGTGGATGGCCGCCGATGAATTGAAACTCTCCGAGCCTCCGCGCAGGATCACGGCGTTCCCCGCCTTGAGGCAGAGCGCTCCCGCGTCGGCGGTCACGTTCGGGCGGGATTCGTAGATGACCCCGATCACGCCCAGCGGCGTGCGGACGCGTCTTATGCGGAGCCCCGTGGGCCTGTCCCATTCGCCGATCACGGCTCCGACCGGGTCGTCCAGCGCCGCGACCTCCCGCAGTCCGTCGCGAATCTCCGTGATCCGCGCCCCGTCCAGCGACAGCCGATCCATCATTGCCGCGGAAAGCCCCTTGCCGCGCCCGAATTCCAAGTCGCGTTCATTGGCTTCGGCGATTTCCGTCCGCCGCGCTTCGATGGCGTCCGCGGCCGATTCGATGGCGCGCCTTTTGTCTTTGGCGGAGGCGAAGGCGAGCTCCGCCGCGGCGGCGCGCGCGTTTCGCCCCATCGCATCCATCAGGGCGGGAATTTCGTCCGGATCTTTCATCGCCATCCCGTGAATTGGGCAATCGTGGAAGCATACCCCGCGGACGGGAGGATATCCAGCGGGGAATGCGGGGCGGCCGCTCATGGCAGCGGCTCGATTTCATCGCCTTCGGCACTTCCGCGCTCCGCGTCGGGGCGCCCCGGAGCTGGAACATCGCGTGACCCGGGCGTGTGGACCGGTTGACCAAAGGCCGGACCATTCACGGCGGTCGGCGGGCCGTCCGGGCTCCGCGTCCCGGCATCCGGTTCACCATGACGGCCAACGACCTCTTTCGCGCCAATCGCGCGGACCTGGCCGCTCCGCGCGGCGCTGGCTTACCCCGGATTCCTCTGCGGCGGCGGTTTTGGTCCATGGTGTGCTTGCGGGATGCGTCGGTTACGGCGGAGCCGCCGTCGTCGTCGGAGTTTTCAACGAAGCGGTGGGCATGCTCATGTGTGGCGGCGGGAGCGGCAGAATCACATGCAGCGGGGGACCCCGCGCCATTGAAGCGGGCGGCGGGTCAAGGTCTTCGGCGCGGTGGTCGCCGAAGCGATCGGGATCCGCACGCGGGCGGGCGGGCCATGGGAGGAGAGCAACGGCCGGTTTGATCCTTTGGAAGCAGGATCCGCGCGCGGGCGGTCCGTGGCGCGAATCACCCAGGGCCTCCGATCGTCGCTTCGCAGGATCCGCGCGCGTGCGGTTCATGGGACAATTCCACCGACATTCCGAAAGAATTCCCCGCACCCGCATTCTGTTCGCCGCCGCCGCCGTGGCGCGCCTTGGAGGACGGAAGGCGAGCCTGCCCGCCGAGGCTTGTGAGGGTGGTCCCTTGCCGCGGGTGGTCAGGTGGCCGCGCCGGAGGTTCCGGCGCATCGCTCGGGCGGTCGGGTCGCGTAGAGTTCGAGACGGCCATTCGGCGCGTTCTCCGTTCGCTTCCCGGTCGGCAAATGGTCGGGGGAATGCCGTTGGTGGCGCGGTTTCGGGGTGGGCCGCCGCTCCTCCCCGCTCATCCCATACCCGAGGCGGTTCCCGCGCAACTTGGGAGCCGCGGTCGTTTTGACGCATCCGGGCGGAGGAGGCTTGACATGCGGACTCCTCCTTGGCCGCGACCTGAATACTTGGGAAACATGCGCCCGTTCACCTTGGGAACGAGCCGATTCTTCATTCCCACGGCCGATTCGTCCGTCTCGGAGGCATGGCCGGGCCGACAGGCGCCCGGCGGCGGGGGCGTTGCGGTGTGGATGACGCCTTGTTTCAAAGGCTCGGGCGGGTTTGGGGATTGCTTGGAAGGTGAATTCCCTTTGCGGACGTTCGGCGCTTGTGCGATGGTGCGACGGGTGATTCGCGAAGCAGGGAAAGTGGGCGCGTCATGGTTGATGTCACCGGAACGGGGCGCCGGCGGAGGGATGATGGGTCTGATTTGATCGGATCGTCCGCCTTCGATGGCCGTCGGGAGGACCGCCCTTCTCCGGCCGGGTGGCCTCGGAGCGTCGACCGCAACGGCGTTGGAACCTGGTCCGGCGGCGCCCTTCCTTTGGATTTCCGTGCTCCCGTGGCGGGAGGCGCGCTCGTTTCGGAGGGGGAGGAGCTCGGAGCCGGATGCCGCCGGTGGGGTGGTCGTCAAGGTCGGGATTCCGCGCGCCGAGTCTCCGGTTTTCGCGCGGCCGCGGCCTCGGTCATCACCGGTCGCGCCAGCGGAATTCCGCGCACACTCCGTCCGGAGCCGGGGAGGCCGGATGAAATTCGGCCGGGGTCCGGCACCACCTTTCGCGACCGCTCCCGGGGAGGTCGTCTTGCTTGACCAATTCTACACCCGCCCGGACCTTGCGGAAAGACTGGCCATCGACGTCGCCTCCCGATGGCCCGACGATGGCGTGCTGTTCGTGGAACCGTCGGCGGGGCGGGGAGCTTTCGTCCATCCGCTCTTGGAAGCTGGTCGGAAGGTGCGCGCGATGGACATGGAGCCCATGGGCGAAGGGATCGGGAAGGGTGATTTTCTGATGCCGAACCGCCTGTTCGATGGACGGCATTCGGCCGTCGTCGTTCTCGGCAATCCACCGTTCGGCAAAAACGCTTCGACCGCGGTGAAATTCTTCAACCGGGCGGCGGAGCACGCCGACGAGATAGCGTTCATCGTGCCCCGCACGTTCCGAAAGGTCAGCCTGCAGGCCCGACTCGACCTGTCATTCCACTTGGCCGTGAATAGGCGGATTCCCGATCGCGCCTTCATTCTTGACGGTTCCGCCCACGATGTGCCTTGCGCCTGGCAGATCTGGACGCGGAAGGACAAGCCCCGTCGCGTGCCTTGCCCGCCCAATGTCGATCATCTGCTCCGCTACACCGTTCCCGATCTCGCGGATTTCGCCATGAGGAGGGTGGGATTTTACGCCGGTCGCGTCATAACGGATGGGTTGGAATCGCTGTCGAGGACGACCCACTATTTCATGAAGGCGGTGAACCCGGACGTGATCGAGGTGTTGCGGGGGATAGACTGGACGCGACTGGCTTCGCAGACCGCGGGGTCACGTTCTCTCGCCAAACGGGAAATCGCCACAAAATTGAACGAAGTGATGCGTGTCCAACCAAATGCATGGAACGACCTTCGAGGGGCTTGTCAAGAGCTCGGGCGGCATTTTCAGCCACTCCGCGCATGACCGGAAGAGATATCCGACGAGTCCCTTCGACATTCATGCGGAAGACGATGTCGAATGTGGGATTCCCACGTCGATCAAGTCCGCCAAGTCGGGCGTCAAGTCGACCACCGCGGCGCTTTCGGACGCTCGGAGATTCTGGAAATCCCTTGATCGCGCTCCGTACAGAACCCTCGTGGGCTGTTACCGCCAGAATGGAAACCGCAAGGTATTCGGGGAAGTTCACGAATTCACCGTGAAGAAGGAACACAATATCAAGCTACTCGGTAGCGTGTCCGTGGATGAAATTCCAAAATTTCACGAAGGGTTGAAAAATTTCGGACCTGGCCCCGTGGCCGCGCGATAGGCTCGGGATTGGGCGAATGAACGATCAATTGACCTGGAGCATGCGCTGGCTATCGTCAAATTGAACCGGAAGGTGGACTGCGAGAATCAAAGACGACCGCAATGCGGCGTCACAATCCAAAGTCTGGCCGACGTGATTGTCGGGGACGACCACAGGCTACATGATGAGAATTTCGGCAGCCTTCCCCCGCCACTCGAGATCGTGAGCAAGCGGAGAAATTTCAAAGGGCCACCGGCGTGGAATCCCAAGGGTGAGCGGAAGGGCTCGCGGCGGGCATCAATCCGGCGGTCCGGGGGAACCCGAGTGAAAAGGAGGGGAAGATTCCGCCGACGGCGCGCCCTCCTTGAATTCGGCGGAATCCGCTGGGGGAAGCGGCGGCGGGTTGGAAGCCCCGGATCGACCGCCCACTTGCTGGCGGCCGTTCGCGTACCCCCTCCGCCAGGATGGAAAATGTTGTTGACAGTAGTGATGTATTGATTATATCAACTCCGCAAAGGAGAAATTTTCGCTTCGCGCCAGCTGAGGCTCTACATATGGTGGAAGGCTTCGCGGGGCGTGCCGCTCCGGACATGGTGGCGCCGTGACTCGGGGTTGGCTTCGAGGGGACATGTGGACCATGGATCAAAATTTGACACGGGTCGAGGAGGTACGGCGTCCGCGAGGGTTGGGCAAAGTGGTCGCGGGTCGCCTTGAAGCCGAGCGATTGGCGGGGCGGGGCGGTTTGGGCCGCCGAACTCCAACCGAATTCGATGTTGACGTTCACCGGAAATTGGGGGACAAGGGGGCAACCGGATCGGGGCGGTGGAGAGGTCGCGGTTGGCTGTTCCGCCGTCCTGGGACGCTTGGCGGCGGATCCGGGGTTGGTGGTTGCCCGCGCGCGATGACTGTCTTATCGGGGCGCGTGATGTCGGATCGGAGGGCTTCGCGGCTTTGATCGGCCAAGGACTGACGCGGGATGGACCGCGCGGCGGCTGGACCCGCGGACGGGCGGGTCTCGGAGCGGCGGATGACTTTGGTCGCGGGGCTGGGTAAGGCCCCGATGGCGGGTTCCCGCGGCGGATTGCCCGGGGCCGAGATTGTTCCCGGAACCGCGTAGGGGTTTCGGCGGATTCCGATTGGGAAGCATGGCGCGGTTCGGGCCCGCAAAATATCCGGGGTTGGCGGGGTCGCCTCCCGGCGGTGATCAAAGGAGGAAGTCATGGTTTCGCTCGGCGGGAAAAAGGGACGGACTCGAGCATTCGACACCGATGAAATGGTGGCGTTGTTCGACCAAGGCCTGACGCGGGCCGAGGTGGCGCGGCGATTGGGCGTGACTTCGGAGGCTGTTGCGAAACGGTTGAAGGCCGACGGTGTTGAGTGGCGGAGGCACTGGGGAAAAGGCCGAAGACCCAAGAGCGCGGCGGCGGGACCGCGCGCGGTTGAGAAAACCCAACTGCCCGGGGCGGAGCGGTGGCCCAGTGGAAATCCGGCTTCCTCCGGCGGGAAAGCGATTGTTTTGGACCACGCCGGGGCGTCCTCCCGTGGGAAACGGACGCGGAAATTCAGCACCGAAGAGATGATGTCGCTGCTTGAGCAAGGTTTGAGCCGATCCCAAGTCGCGAATCGTTTTGGTGTGTCGCAACAGGCGATTTCGGCGCGCCTGAAAGCCGAAGGCGTGGAGCGGCGGAGAGATCGGGAGCGTGGACAAAAATCCAAGCCCACCGACCCGAATTCGGCTGCCGGGGTGGCTTCTCGGCCCGGCGGGAGTTCGGATTCCGCTGGTCGGCGTTCCGGGGACGATGTTCCGGCCGGACGTTCCGGCCGGGAGAGGCCCACGCGGAAATTCAGCACCAAGGACATGGTGTCCCTGTTCGATCAGGGCTTCAACCGGGCCGAGGTCGCGTCCCTGTTGGGCGTGGCTCCCCGGACGATTTCGGATCGTCTGAAAGCCGATGGCGTGCGGTGGCGGAGCGGCTGGAGGAAAGGCCCCAGACCCCGAATTCCCACCGCGGGACCGGGGGAGGCGGCGGTCGATGGGAATCGGCCACGGGTGCCGCGGCCCGATGGGGATTCCACCCACGTCACCGGTGATCCCCCGAAGGCGTCCCGTTCGGGGGGGCGGACTCGGAAATTCAGCACTTGGGACATGGTGTTGCTGCTTGAACGGGGTTTGAGCCGAAGTCAGGTGGCGAATCGTTTGGGCGTGACGCAGCAAGCGGTTTCGGCGCGCCTGAAAGCCGATGGCGTGGAATGGCGGAGTCATTGGACGAAAGGGACCGGGTCCAACACCACGACCCAAGGGTCGGGGGACGCGGCGGTCGGGGGAATTTCAGGATTGGACGCGAGGCGGTTCGGATGGGATTCGCTCTCCGCCGGACGGCCCGTGGGAGGCTATGCTCCCCGAAGATCGGAAATTCAGGACAAGCGGGCGAGGAAATTCACCACGGATGAAATGGTGTCATTGTTCGATCAGGGATTGAACCGCGCCGGTGTGGCGGCTCGGTTGGGCGTGGCTCCCCGATCGATTTCGGATCGTCTGAAGGTCGACGGGGTGGAGTGGCGGAGTTGGTGGAGCAAAGGACGCGGCCCCGGTGGCGCGTCGGTCCAACCGCGCGGCGCGGCGACCGATGGGATGCCCCTGCCCGGAGTGGATGGTTGGCCCGTGGATGATCCCAACTTCGTCGACCGGGATTTGAAGAGGGCTGATAATTCCGTGACGCCGGCCCAAGGGAGGCGGTCCCGGAAATTCAGCACCCTCGACATGGTGTCGTTGTTGGAAAGCGGCTTGAGCCGGGCCGAGGTGGCGGCGCGTTTGGGCGTTACGCAACAAGCGATATCGGCGCGTCTGAAAACCGATGGAGTGGAGTGGAAAAAGGGGGGAGGGTTCAAGACCCCTTCCGCCGGCCGGAGGGCTGCGATTGGCGGAATTCCGTCCGGGACGGACAATTCTCGCGGGGGCCCGGTCGGCGCGCATGTGGGGGACGGGAACACCTACCGGCCGCCCTCCCGTCGAGGACGCGCGCGGACGTTCAGCACCGAAGAAATGGTGTCGCTGTTCGAGCAGGGCCTGAATCGATCCGAGGTGGCGGCTCGACTGGGCGTCACCCCCCGATCGATCGCGGAACGGCTGAAATCCGACGGCGTGGAATGGAAGAGTGGTTGGAGGAAAGGAAGGGCGGGCAGAACCAAATTGGGTAATCGGAAGCGGACGGTGGCCGGGGAATTTCCTCCCGTCGCGCGCGCGAAGCGGCCGGAAAGACGTCCGTCCGAAATCACGTTGAATCACCTGCGGGCACTGATGACCGAGGGAGTTACGCAATCGGAGGCGGCGCGGCGGCTCGGGGTGGACGAGGCGTCCTTCGAGCGGCGCGTGAGGGAGGAGGGACTCACTTGGCCGAACACGCGGAAGAAGCGGGAGCGGAAATTCAACACGGAGGACATGGTGGCGTTTTTCGACGAAGGCCTGACGCGAGCCGAAGTCGCGCAGCGTCTGGGGGTGCCGGTCCAAGCGGTGACGGACCGGCTCAAGGCCGAAGGCGTCTATTGGCGCGGTCATTGGGCGAAAGGCGGTCCACTCCCCCCGATCGCGCTCGAAGAACTTCGGACGCTCATGGCCGCAGGGTTCACTCAGTCCGAAGCGGCGCGGCGGCTGGGGGTGGAGCCGGCCTCCATCAAGCGCCGCTTGAAGAATGAGGGCCTTGTCTGGCCGGACACCCGGAAGAATCGGGCGCGCAAATTCGACGCCGCGGAAGCCGTGGCCTTGTTGGATCAGGGCTTTCCGCGGTCGGTGGTCGCGCGGCGGATGGCGGTGACCGAAGCGATCCTGTCCGCCCGCCTCGAAGCGGATGGCGTGAAGTGGCGCGACGATTGGGTGAAAGGTGATTTCTCGGAGGTGCTGCCGGACGTCCCGCGCAAGGAGATACCCGAAGCCGAAAGCGGCGAAGCGGCTGAAGCTCCTTCCGATCCCGTGTCGGTCGAATCTGACGCGCCGCTCCGCGATGGAGAGGATTTCCCCGCAAGAAGAGTGGCAAGAAAGCGGCCGCGCAGTTTCGGCACCGAAGATGCGGTGACGCGGGCAGGGGGCGCGGGGAGGTTGACGACATCGTCCCGCGCGGCGTCGAATTCGCGGAAACCCGGTGGCGGGAAGCGGGCCGACGCCGGGCAGGGGGATTCACGGCCCCGGATCACGCCGAGCGTCCTGCGGGAACTTATGGACCAGGGGATTAGCCAATCCGAGGCGGCGCGCCGCCTGGGGGTGGATCGATCCACTTTATCGAGGCAGCTCAAGGCGGAAGGGCTTTCTTGGCCGGACTCTCCATGGAAACGGGCGGCGAATTTCAACGCCGATGATGTGGTGGGGCTGTTGGATCAAGGCATTCCGCTGGCTGAGGTCGGCCAACGGCTGGGGGTGTCGAGCGGGATGGTGAAGCTCCGTCTAAAGGCCGAAAACGTGGCTTGGCGCGATAATTGGGTGAACGGCGAGTGAACGATGGCTCGAAGAAACGAGTTCCGAATACAGAGAACACTGGCTCGGGTCGAGGTGCGACTTGAACCGGAAAAGAGTCTCGCCGGGCGACGTCGAGGTGACGAGCCAAGCATTATACGACTCGGAATGTGGAGAATCCAATGCGAACCACGCTGACATCCGCGCAGGAAACATTGATAATTGAGTTGCGCAAGACACTGCTCTTGCCGCTCAATAATCTACTCTTTCTGGCTCGGAAGTTTGTGAACACTCAAATTTCGCGCGCCGAGCTAAGTAACTGCCTACGCAGGAACGGCGTGGGAAACCTATACAGCCTAAGAACCGGAGGGGTGGGGGCGGTCCGAAAGCCATCTGGAGTTTGCGGTCCAGGACACATCCGATTGGACATGAAGATTCTGTCGCGGGTATCTTGTGGAAAGAGGAATCGGTATCTTTTCGTCGCGATTGATCAAGCCACGCGTTGGGGATTTTTCAACATCTATGAGGCCAATACAGTCGCCGAATTGCGTAGATTTTTAATAAATTTGAATCGGTCATTTCCGGCGCGGATCGACATGGTTTCGACTAATAGCGGCGAGGAATTCACCGATGGAATTTTCACTCCGCGGAGGCGATCCGCAACAAGAGACAGTGAATTTGAGCGCTTATGCATCGAAATTGGGATCAAGGATCGCAAATCGCAGTTTGCCTGTCCAAAAGGTGAGGGAGGGGCCGAAAATTCCAAGAGTAGGAGCGACAATGTGCCGGAACATGGGGGAGCGCAATCGCCGGGAAGCCTCGCACGGATTGTTCAACTCTGCATTGAAGCATACAATTCCGATATCCCGCAATCCTCCCTTGGCGGGAGAACACCGCTTCAGGAGATGGATTACTGGCGCGAGAAAAGTCCTGAGTTGTTCAAGCACGAATTAAGTGAAGACATTGGGGGGATGCGGGAAGTCAAAATCAATGTCAAGGCTAAATCAAATTCGGATCTATTCGGCGTGGCGAATGCGCCTTGGATTTCTTACAAACCGAAAATCAAGCCAATGTTGGAGCACCCTAGGTCATATATCTGGGACATTCCATATACAATTCCACAACTTGGGTATTTGACCCATAATCATTTTAGATATTATGGTAAATTTCCTTCCGTGGTGGCCGGACAAATACTTGATGATTTTCGCCCAACGAATCCACGCGAGTATGTGCTTGATAATTTTTGCGGTTCCGGAACGACTTTGGTCGAGGCGAAGATCCGCGGAATTCCGTCGTGCGGCGTGGACGTTAGCTGGCTTGGAGTGCTCGCGTCAAATGCCAAGGTTGACAGTGTCGATTTTAATGAGATATGGCGAATTTCAAATATTGTATGTACCGCTGGAGAAGGTGGACTCTTAGGCGGCTTGGATCCGGATAATTATCGTGACAAATGGTGGAATATTGATGCGTCTAGAAAGCTGATTAGAATGCAAGAATCTCTCGCTTCAATTAAAGACAGCAAAGAAAAAAACTTTTGTATAACTGCGTATTTGGCGATTGTGCGCCGCGCGTCATTCGCATACGACGGAGAAGTTCGTCCCCGCGTCAATAAAAACAAAAATCCAAAGGATCCCGTCGCCGCTTTTTCAAAAAAGATAGCGGATATGCTGCGTCGGCAAGACGACTTTCAATTGATTAGCGACGCGGAATGTCCGGCTAAGTGCTTTCAGTCCGACAGCAAGTCAATTGACAGGAGAAAACTTCCCAAAGGAGATTGTTATTTAATTATATCTCATCCACCTTACCTGAACAGTTTCGACTATAGCCCCGTTTACAGACAAGAGTACTATTGGTCCAAGCTTTTCCGCCACGAAAATGATGATGTTGACAGAAGGTCTGAGGAATTGAAAGCGTGGCCAGCCAATCAAAAAATTGTCAAAGAATATTATTCAGACCTTGAAAAGTGCTATGTGGAGGCGTGTGATATTCTTAAGCCCGGCGGTGGCTTGGCTGTCGTGATCGGAGATTGCACAATTCAAGGGAAACTCGAACCTGTATTGTCCAACGTGATTGAGATAATTGAAGGAATTGGATTCAACCTTGTGCGGGTTAATTATAGAACAACCCATTACGGGTTGGGAAAATACGCATACCAGGATAGGGCGGACTATCATGGAACTGCTAAAAAACGCGACGCCGTGATATATTTTGAAAAAAAATAGCCACGGTGAAGAGAAAATACGACCGCAAGTAGCGATCTAAATATAGTTTAAATTCTCCTTTTACAGAATTGTTGAATTATCCGCCACCGTAAATTTGGATGTCACTTCTGTGTTTTGAATTTCGAATAATTTTGATCCCTTGACCGCAACATGTGGATTAATCGGTGCCGGTGGAGATTTGCGTACCCTATTCGATCTATGTCATCAATGGACTCTTACAGGCAGAGTGGATCATCGATATCATTCGTATGCACGTCGAGGCGAGAATCGTCACTGAATATCTGTTATGTCGAAACTGGGAGAAATTTAATGCAGGTGTGATGTTCCAAATGGATGTGTCGTCTGCTGTTGGTAACCTTCCGGCGGCGGATTCCAAACGAACCCCGCCCCCTGTCTCAACTCCGTGCTACGCACGAATAAAATGGACGCGACAGAATGAAAGAAATATATTGTAAGAGAATCCACGTTTTTCATTTACGCCATGAGGTATACACTTGAGGAAGAGAATCAATCCACCTTGACTCTTTCATTTTCGAATCGAATACGTCGATTTTCACCAGTGTCCATGTCCGAAAAAATTTTGAAATCGAATTTTTCAATAACATTTCTCGTCAAATCAAAAACATCGGAGTTTTCTTTGAGTTTTCCTTTTGCGATGTAACTCAGGAAATCGCTGCCAAAATTATTTTCAAAAACATCAAATGCGTGTCCAATGATCTGATCCTTGATCACAAGATTGTGGTCGATGCAGGAACGAATCATTCGACGGCTTTTTTCCTCCCAATGAGAAATTTCGGTTATCACGAGGATGCTTACGAAATCATTTTCGGGAATTCTCTTGTCAAATTTACCGTGTCTTTCCTTTCTCAAATCCAATGCGGTGAAAGATGCTTGTTTCGCCTTCTCCGGTGTCTGGGGCCCCGGTAGGCAGTCATTCAAGATTGAGTGAACTCCTTCTTCAGTAATTGAGATAATTTCAAGAATTTTGCATGCCCCTATATCATCCTTGATGGATCTCAAGCTATGATTGTCATTGATGAAAAAAGGGATTTCGTCGACTCCGATCCCAAAAATGAATCTGCTGCCAGACTCAAGATCATACATATCTTGGAAAATCTCGTTTTCACCGAATCCCGTGTTGCCGTGTATCATCAATTTTGGATTGTTCCCCCCGCGGAATTTCACCGTAAAGTTGGCTTTTCTATCAGTCCACTTGGGGCTTACGGAAACCGTCAATGGGCTATCATAAGGGACGATGCTCGGGGTGTAACCGAATTTCTTTTTGAAGGATCCACTGATGGTCTGTTCGACACCGACCTTTTTACATTCGACGAATGCTAAAAGATCCTTGACATTCAGCATTTCGTTTTTCCGGAATCGCCGAGATTCATTGGAACACACTGCGAATTCGATTTTGTGGCCAGCTCCTGAGAAGCCAATAATTTTGGGTTCGATGACCAACCGCGATCGAAGGCCGGAATCCTCCATCATTGTCGCCATGGTCAATATCTCCAACATATCCCCGACCTTTCGGCCGATCTGATGACCTTTTCGCCGATAGTGGGAAATATGCTTGAACACGTCTGATATGTGAGTCGTTGGTTTCTTCATCTTGTCTATCCGTCCTTACATGTTCAAGCTCTCGTGAGATCGCGCAGCACGTAGCTCAAAACGCCGCCGTGCTCGACGTACTCTTTCTCGATCGCCGTGTCGATCCGGCATTTGAGCGAGATTTCCCTGGTCGAGCCGTCACCCATCGCGATGGAGCACGGAACCATCGCTCCGGGCTTCAGATCTCCTTCGATCCCGCGGATGGAAATGTTTTCTTCGCCGGTCAGCCCGAGTGACTTGCGGGTGTCTCCGTTCGTGAACTCGAACGGAATGACGCCCATGCCCACGAGATTGGACCGGTGGATTCTCTCGTAGCTTTCGGCGATGACGGCCTTCACGCCCAGAAGGGCGGTGCCCTTGGCCGCCCAGTCGCGCGACGATCCCGCGCCGTATTGCGCTCCGGCGATGATCACCAGCGGCGTGCCCATCTCCTGATGGGACATCGCCGCGTCGTAGATCGAGGCCTGACCGCCATCGGGATCCTTGGTGTAGCCGCCCTCCACGCCGTCGAGCATTTCGTTCCGGATGCGGATGTTGGCGAAGGTTCCGCGCATCATGATTTCGTGGTTGCCGCGGCGCGAACCGTATGAATTGAACTCGCGGGGAGAAACCTGGCGCTCGGTGAGATACTTGCCCGCGGGCGTGGTTTCCTTGAACGAACCCGCCGGCGAGATGTGGTCGGTGGTGACCATGTCGCCCAGCATTGCGAGGACGCGGGCCCCCTCGACGTTCCTGATTTCGCCCGGCTCCCGGCCCATGCCTTGGAAATAGGGTGGGTTCCGCACATAGGTGGAGCCAGCGGGCCAATCGTAGGTCTCCCGGTCGGGAACCGAGACGGCCCGCCATTTCTCGTCGCCCTCGAACACCGCCGAATACTTCTCCTGGAATGCTTCGCGGGTGACGGTCCTCTCCACCAACTCCGCGATTTCGGCCTGCGACGGCCAGATGTCATTGAGGTGCACGTCGTTGCCGTCCTTGTCCTTTCCGAGCGGCGCCGCGGCGATGTCGACGTTGATGTCGCCAATCAAGGCGTAGGCCACCACCAGTGGCGGGGAGGCGAGGTAATTGGCGCGGACATCGGGTGAAATACGGCCCTCGAAATTCCGGTTGCCGGAAAGCACGGACACGCCGATCAAGTCGTTTTCGCTGATGCAGTCGGAGATTTCCGTCGCCAGCGGGCCCGAGTTGCCGATGCATGTCGTGCAACCGTAGCCGACGAGATTGAAGCCGACGGCGTCGAGATCATCCTGAAGCCCGGCCGCTTCGAGATAGGCGGAGACGACCTGGGAACCGGGGGCGAGCGAGGTCTTGACCCAAGGCTTGCGCTGTAGGCCTTTCTCCCGCGCCTTTCGGGCGACGAGTCCAGCTCCGATCATCACGTAGGGGTTCGATGTGTTGGTGCAGGAAGTGATGGAGGCGATCACGATGGATCCGTCGTGAAGCTGGTGTCCAACGCCGTCGATTTTGGCGAATCCGCGCTTGTGATGACCCTTGTCGCCGGGAATCTCGCGGGCTTCGGGCCGGGACGCGGCCGCGACCGGCGCGGCGTTTTTTCCGGCCCGCTGCTCCTTGACGTGGGCGTGGAAGGTCTCCGCCGCCTTGTCGAGCGCGATGTGGTCCTGCGGACGCTTCGGCCCCGAAATCGCGGGAACGACCGTGGACATGTCCAACTCCAAGGTGTCGGTGTAGACGGGGGCGTAGCCCGGCGCGCGCCACATTCCGTTTTCCTTGGCGTAGGCTTCGACGAGGGCGAGGTTCGCCTCGTCGCGGCCCGTCTGACGCAGATAGCGCAGGGTTTCCGCGTCGATGGGAAAGAAGCCGCAGGTCGCGCCGTATTCCGGCGCCATGTTGCCGATCGTGGCGCGGTCGGCGAGTGGGACGTTGTCGAGGCCGTCGCCGTGGAATTCGACGAACTTGCCCACCACGCCCTTCGCGCGGAGCATCTGGACGACCTTGAGGACTAGGTCGGTGGCGGTGGTGCCTTCCCGCATCGCTCCGGTCAATTTGAAGCCGACGACTTCGGGTATGAGCATGGAGATGGGCTGGCCCAGCATGGCGGCTTCCGCCTCGATTCCGCCGACGCCCCATCCGAGGACGGCGGCGCCGTTGACCATGGTGGTGTGGCTGTCGGTGCCGACGAGCGTGTCGGGGTAGGCGACCATCTCCCCGCCCGGGTCGGTGTCGGACCAAATCACGCGCGACAAATACTCGAGGTTCACCTGATGGCAGATGCCCGTGCCCGGGGGGACGACGCGGAAGTTGTCGAACGCCTTCTGTCCCCATTTGAGGAAGGTGTAACGCTCCATGTTGCGCTCATACTCGCGCTCCACGTTGACTTGGAAGGCGCGTGGGGTGCCGAATTCGTCGATCATCACGGAATGGTCGATCACCAAATCGACGGGGCTCAGAGGATTGATCTTCTGCGGGTCGCCGCCGAGGGCCACGATGCCGTCGCGCATCGCCGCGAGGTCGACCACCGCAGGGACGCCGGTGAAATCCTGCATCAACACACGGGCCGGGCGGTAGGAAATCTCGGCGGCGTTCCTGCCGCCGTTGTCGGCCCAGTCGGAAAACGCCTTGATGTCCGCGGTCGTGACCGTGGCCCCGTCCTCGAAACGCAGCAGGTTCTCCAGCACCACCTTCAGCGCGATGGGAAGCCGCTGGAAACGACCGAGACCAGCCTCTTCCGCGGCCTTGATGGAGTAATAGGCGTAGGTCGCGCCTCCCGCCTCGAGCGTGCGGCGGGTGGAATTGCTGTCTTGTCCGACGGTGACGGTCATGGCGAGGGCTCCCGGTGTATGGCTGTTTCACGGCGGAGTCTAGCGCCGGAGCGCGGTGCGTTCAAGGGAAAAATTGCATACCGTGGTATACAATGCGCCCGGAGCATGGCGCTCTTTTCACATTCGATCAATTTTGTTCACGCATCCTTGATTGGCGGCCCGCCATGTTACCGCTAGCATGCGGATGCCAAAGCAAATCAGGAAGCCGACACATGAAGCCCCGCTTGATCCTCGCCCTCGCCCTCGCTTTCGGACTCCCCCAGGCCTCGCTCGCCGGCGGGCCGGTGGTGGTTGAACTCTACACCAGCCAAGGCTGCTCGTCCTGCCCCCCGGCGGACGCCATCCTCGGCGAACTGGCCGGACGCGAGGACGTGATCGCGCTCGCCCTGCATGTGGACTATTGGGATTACATAGGTTGGAAGGACGATTTCGCGCTCCCCGCCCACGCCTTGCGGCAAAGACGCTATGCCCGGGCCGCGGGCAACCGGATGATCTACACGCCTCAGATGGTGATCGGCGGCGAGGATCATGTTGTCGGCCACAGACCGTTGGAACTGGCCCGGATCCTGAACCACCACGCCAACATGCCCCACCCCGTGACCGCGTCGATTAGCCGGGTGGACGGCGCGTCCGTGCGCGTGACCGCCAGCGCCGGGGAACCGTTGAGGAGAAGGGCCGCGGTGCAGGTGCTGCGCTACAACCCGAAGGCCACGGTGCACATCAAGCGCGGCGAGAACGCTGGACGGACGATCAAATATCACAACATCGTCTCCGCGTGGGAGCACAGTTCCAGATGGGACGGACGCCGCCCGTTGGACATGAACGTCGAAATCTCCGGCGAAGGGCCCGTCGTTGTGCTTGTGCAGGAAGGGAATAACGGGCCGATTCTCGCCGCGGCGCGGGTCAAGTGAACGGGGCTCGCCAGGGCCGAATCACCCGCTCGGCCGGCTACCGTTCGCGCCCCGGCTTCCAGCGGCGGTGGATCCAGAGCCACTGACCCATGTTCGCGCGCGTCATGCGTTCCAGGGAATCGTTGAGGGCTTGCGTCATTGTCTCCGGGTCCGTGTGGGGGATTGGCGCCTCGACGACGACGTCGAAATTGATGCCGTCCGGGCGACGGACGCCGTAGGCGGGAATCAGAGGCGCGCCATATTTCAACGCGAGTTCGGCGGCCGACAGCGCCGTCGGCGCCGTTTTGCCGAAAAACGTCAGGTCGGCGCCGCTGGCGACGTGTTGGTCGATGAGGAAGCAGACCTTCCCGCCCTTGTGGAAAAATTTCAGGAGATTCCTGTAACTATCTTTTCCACGGGAGAAATTCGGGCCGCCCAGGACATTCAAGGCTTCTTCGTAGGGGCCGTTCAGAAAGGCGTTGTTCAACGGGCGGTAGAGGGCGCCGATTTCGTAGCCTTTGCCCATCATGGCGGAGCGGGCGGCGAAGAAATTGCCGAAATGTCCGGTGAAGAAGACGATCGGGAGGCCCTTCTCGTGGCGCTCGACGAGAGTCGCCACCCCCTCTCCCCGCAGAGGCAGGTCGCGGTGGCGGTTCCGGAACTCTGCGCCGGACCAGAATTCCACGAAGAATCGTCCGAAATTGTCGAGCGTGTCACGTTCGACGCGCGCGGCCTCCTCCGGAGGGAGGTCGGGGAGGGCGAAAGCGAGATTCTCGCGGATTCGTTTGGACAGGCCAATGAGCGGACCGAAGCCGCGCGCGAGGGCGGCCGTGGCGTGGACGCGCCGCTCGAAGGGCAGGGCGAGGATGAGTCCGAGAAGCGCGCGCATCGCGACCGCGACGACCCAGTCCAAGGGGGTGCGGCCCTCGCCCGAGCGTCTCGTCTTGTGCTTTTTCATGGGTGATCCGGTGCTGCGCGCGGGCGGGAGAGTCGCCCTGTTATTATAGGCGCGGCGCGGCGTTCACAAGCGCCCACTCCGATGACGGGGCCGACGCCGGGGTCCGGTTCTCGTGGCTTCGCGCGCCGATGACGGAGGAGAATCCCCGGACTTCCGGGCATGGGCGCGGGGGGCCGCGCGAATTCGTCCCCGGCGTCCAGGGAATGGCCTGCCCGACAATGTTGAACTTCGCGCCGGCGCGCTCGGGAACGGCCTTGGAATGAAATCGAGGGCGCCGCGGGTGGAACCGGGCTATCACGCGGGCCTGGAATGGCCGCGCCGGTCGGAGGGTGGGCTCCGCGCGGAGTCCGGCCGCGGCGCCGAGAAGTCACGCGGGGCGCCGCTTCCCCACGACCCTTCCCGCTTGACACCGGCGGGCGGGAGGTGCTCATTCCCGCGGGCAATTAATCGGAGAATCCGGTGGGCACCGTTCCCTTTTCCCGTTTCGAGTGGATGATCGCGTGGCGCTACCTGCGCGCCCGCAAGGCCGAAGGCGGGGTGAGCACCATGACGTGGATCAGTTTGATCGGTGTCACGTTGGCGGTTTTCGCCCTCATCGCGACCCTCGCGGTGCGCACGGGATTTCGATCGGAATTCGTGGACACGATCCTGGGGGCGAACGCGCATGTGTCGGTCTACGAGCCGCTCCGCAGGCTCGAGGGCGGCGGTACATCGCGGTTGATCGACGATCACGCGGAGAAGTCCGCCGCGCTGGCCCGAATCGACGGCGTGACCCGGGTCGCGCCGATCATCCGCGGGCAGGTGCTGGCGAGTTTCGACGGAAGGTCGGCCGGCGTGGAGGTCATAGGCGTCGCGGAATCCGACCTGCGGACCCTGCCGGGATTGGGCGAACAAGCGATAGCGTCCGGCGGATTCGAAGGGTTCGCGGGCGGAATCGCCCTGGGATCCGGCGTGGCCCGGGATCTCGGCGCGGAAGTCGGCGACAGGGTTCGGTTGATCTCGCCCGACGGGGTCAAGACGGCATTCGGCACATCGCCGCGCGTGGTGGCCTACGAGGTGGCGATGATCTTCAGCCTTGGACGCTACGACATCGACGGGGTGCGGGTGTACATGCCGTTCGTCGAGGCGCAGGAGTATTTCAACCGCGAGGCCGGGGCCGACGAGATCGAGGTCATGGTCGACGACCCCGAGGGGATCGACGGCTTCGGTCCCGCGATCGGGGAGGCCGCGGGCGGCGAGGTCATACTCTGGACATGGCGCGACCGCTCGGGAGGCTATCTGCGGGCGCTCGAAGTCGAGGACAACGTGATGTTCATCATCCTTTCGATTCTCGTCCTGATCGCGGCGATGAACATCGTCTCCGGCCTGATCATGCTGGTGAAGAACAAGGGCCGCGACATAGGAATCCTGCGCACGGTGGGATTGACGGAGGGGTCGATCCTGCGCGTGTTCTTCATTTGCGGGGCGCTGACGGGCACCGTTGGAACGGTGGCGGGCGCGGTCCTTGGGTGCCTGTTCGCGATATACATCGATCCGATCTACGATTTCGTCAACTTGGCCGCGGGCGGAGGGGTCTGGGATCCGAGCGTGAGGAACATCTACTCGCTGCCGGCGGAATTGCGGATCGAGGACGTGCTGAAGGCGGTTTCCCTTTCCCTCGGGTTGTCCTTCGTCGTGACGATCCTTCCGGCGCGGCGGGCGGCCCGCATGAATCCGGTGGAGGCGCTGCGTTATGAGTGAGGCTGCTCTTCGGCTGGTCGGCATCGAGAAGGCCTACAACAAGGGAACTCCCGGCGAAGTCGCGGTGCTGCGGGGCGCGGAGGTCCGCGTGGACGCGGGCGAGGTCGCGGCGCTGGTGGCGCCTTCCGGAGCGGGAAAGTCGACGCTGCTGCACATCGCGGGTCTTCTGGACACCGCCGACTCCGGGACGGTGGAGATCGCCGGAAAAACCATGACGGGGGCGGCCGACCGGACGCGGACTCGGACGCGGAGGCGGGACATCGGGTTCATCTACCAGTTCCACCACCTTCTCCCGGAGTTCACGGCTTTGGAGAACGTCGTCCTGCCCCAACTGGCGGACGGGGAGTCCCGGAGCGCCGCCGGGAAACGGGCGCGGTGGCTGCTGGCCGCGGTTGGCGTCGAGAACCGCGCGGACCACCGTCCCGCGGCCCTGTCCGGCGGCGAGCGGCAGAGGGTGGCGTTCTGCCGGGCCTTGGCGAACCGTCCGCGGCTTCTGCTGGCCGACGAGCCGACGGGCAATCTCGACCCGGCGACTTCGGACACGGTGTTCGCGGCGTTGATGGGATTGGTCCGGGACGAGGGGCTGGCGGCGTTGATCGCCACTCACAACCTCGACCTCGCCGCGCGGATGGACCGTGTTCTGAGGCTCGACTCGGGCGAATTGAAACCCGCCTGACGCTCACGCGCGCTGCGTGAGCCAGACGCCGACCGCCATGGTCGCGATTCCCAGTGCCCGGGTGAGCGTGATCGGGGACGGGCGGGCCGAGAATAATCCGAAGTGGTCGATGAGGCCGGCGGAGACGAGTTGGCCGAGAAGCACGAAGAACACCGCGTTGCCGACCCCGAAACGCGGAGCGATCCAAGTGATGGACAGCACGTAGAAGGCTATGAGTACTCCGGCGAGCGGGAGGTGACGTGGTTGGGCGGGGACGCCGGAGAGCCCGCCGGACGACCCGGTCAGAAGCATGACCACGAGCGCGATTGCCAGCGCGACGGCGAATAGCACGACGCAGGCGGCGAAGGGGGCTCCGATCCTCTGACCGAGCGCGGCGTTGAGCGCGGCGAGAATCGGGACGCCGACTCCGGCGAGGAACATGACGATGGCGTAGCTTGCGTTCGCGGGCATGGGCGCCTCCTTCGCCGGGATGCTGACCGCGGGGCGGATGGAGGTCAAGCGCCGGCCCGCGGGCCGGAGCCGGCCGCGCGCGCGCACCAAGCGCCGTCCGTCGTGCGGGCGGCGGACCGGGAAGAACTCCCGGCGGCGCCGGACGGACGAGTGATTCGTTTCGGGCGCATTTCTTCTTCGCCGCGGTTCTTTCCTTTCAACGCGGGCGATCGGGTGTCCGGTGTCGTGGATGGGCGCGGGCGGCGACACCGAGCGGACGGAGGGGGCGGGTCCGCCTGGATTCGGTCCAATCCCGGACGCGACGTATTCCGGGCCGCGATCGGCGCCGCTCCGTCGAACGTCCGGATCGGGTTGCGCCCGCGGCGAGTACGCCATTATGCCGCGCCGGAAGCGGGCCGGGCAAGGAGACGTCACGATGGGCGCGATCGCGAGGTTCTTCGAAAGGGGTGTTCCGCTGTTCGGCGGGCTTGTGCTGATCGCGGTGTCGGTCGGAGCGGGCGTCGTTTTCGGAATCATCGCGGCGCCGCATCGGGCGACGATCCCGGTCGATGAAGGGATCGTCCGCTTGGACGGGGGCGTGTTCACGTTCGAGGAGGCCGTGACGAAGATCGTCGGCGGGAGGTTGCCGGAGGCCGCCTCGAAGGCGGACCTGGACGCGTTGAGATCCGATTTCGAGGGGTGGAGGCGGAGGACCGCGACGGATGGGGATATCGCGGTCTTGGAGGAGAAGGTCTTCACGAGGGAGGACTTCGAAGCCTTCATGGAGTCGGTCGTCACGAGGGAGGACTTCGAAGCCTTCATTGATACCGTCTTCACATGGGAGGACTTCGAGATCTTCGTGGAGTCGGTCGTCACGGAGAGGGATCTGGAGAGTTTCAAGGAGACGGTCTTCACGAGGGATGACTTCGAGGAGTTCCAGAGGTTGATCGCCGACGTTGTGCGGGAAGCCGTCACCGAGGAGCGCTGATTCCGCCGCCGCGAAGGGTCCGGGCGACGCTCCGAATCCAAATCCACGAGCTTCGCCGCGTCCGACACGCCGAAGCCGCATCCGCGGGTGTGGGTGGCCGGATTCGCATCGCGGTTCGGCGGGCTTCGCGGGGCGGGGCAATTCCGACGCGGTTCGGAGGACGTCGGGGGCGGTCCAATCGGTGGCCCGAATCGGTCGAAGGGGTGATTCGGGGGGCGTGCGCGGCCCCGGGCGATGGCCGTGTCTCCGTCGAAGCGTGGCCTGCGTTCCGGCTCGACCGATTCGCGGTGGGGAAGCGGAGAGAAAGCGGCACGAATCGTTTGCCCGGGGCACTTACGGCTTCTTCGACGGGGATCGGGAAGGATCCGCGCGGTTTCAATGCTCGGGCGGGGACGCGGCGTGGCGAACCGATGTTTGGGGCGGCGTCGACCGGCGCCCGCGCGGCGCGCGGATCCGGGTTCGTGGAGCGCGGGTTCGCCGCCGTCACGCCGGGCGCCGCGCGTGGTCGGTTGTCGCGCGCGGGCGCCCGGTTCGGCGACGCCGACCCTTCCGGGACGGAATTCCAACCGGAAGGGCGCCGGGACATTTCGTCGCGGCTTCGAGGCATGACCCGCGTCCACCGGATTCAAGGCAATGCCGCGTTTTGGCGGCGCGTGGACGCCGCGCCCGGTTGCGCATGGGCGGGAGGCGTTCGGGCCGCGATGCGGCGCGGCGCGGCCGAATGTTCGCGCCCCCGGAGCTCCGTCCGGGCCGGAGGGGACGCGCCGGTGTCGGCGGGACGCGCGCCGCCGCGGACGCGCGCGGTCCCCGGCGAGATGCGGATTACGGTCGAAATTCGAATGGCGTGGCGGTCGGAGGCGTGCCAAGGTCCGACGCATCGGTGAGATTCGGAAAGGAGGCGCGGGATGTTCGTTTGGGATCGGATGAGCGTCGATGGGCGTGACGGAGCGGAACACCCACGATTCGGGATCAAGTCGTGGACGGTCGGGTGGACCTGGATGGGAATCGCACCCGCCGCCGCGCGTCTCGCGCTCGCCGGGACGCTCCTTCTGTTCACCGGAACCGAGTCGCGGGCGGCGGTCCTTGTGGCGCAGGTGGACGTCAGCGAGCAGGTCATGCGCATCTACCACGAGGGAAAAATCGTGGAAGAGTGGCCCGTGAGCACGGCGCGGCCGGGGAAGCGCACTCCGCGTGGCAAGTGGTCGGCCAAGTGGCTGTCCCCGAATCACAGGTCGTCGCTCTACGACGGGACTCCAATGCCTTGGTCCGTGTTCTACAACGGAAATTTCGCGGTCCACGGAACGGATCAGACGGATCTGCTGGGTCAACCGGCGTCGAACGGTTGTGTGCGGTTGCACAAGGAGAACGCGAAAAAATTCTTCGACCTGACGCGCCGGGTGGGCCTGGGGAACACCTTGATCTGGGTGCGGGACTGAGACCTGACGCGGCTCGCCGAGTTCGACGGTGATTGCCCCCCGGGGGAAGGCGGATCTCCCGCCCGGTCCGCAGGCGGGTGTTCGGCCCGCGGATGGACCCCGAAAAACCCGGTTGAGGCCGATTCGTTGCCGTGATCCGATCGGCGCGTGTTTCCCTTCGGGTCGGAATTCATGGGGGAACCGTCGCCGCGGCTTTCCGATGTCGAGCGCCGGCGCGGGGCGGGCTCCGCTTTTCCCACCGAAGTCCAGGGCGGCGCGGTCGGACCCCGCGCGTCCACGCCCTGATTCGAGGGCTCCGGTCCGCGGGGTTCCCGCGCCGGTGATTCGCCGCGGTTCGATGGAGCGATTTGGGGAATACTTGTCTACGGGCTCTGGCCCCTGTACCCGTTCAGGTACAGTGAGGACGGAGGGACCTGACATACAATCGGTCCCGTGGGACCCAGTAATCCCCCGGTCTACCTCCGTCGCCGCCGACCCGATGAATCGGGTCGGCGGGGGTTCCCCCTATACACGGGAACCGGCACGCTTATCAGACAAGTATTTCCCAGCGATTTCGCCGAATCTTGGATTTTGGTTCCGCGGAATCACCTGGGGCGGAGCGGCGCGCCGATTCCACGCATGCCCGCCCGCGTTCGACGGGCCAACGATTCGGCGGGGAATGCCCGGCGAATCGGAGGAGCTTTGTCCGCGGTGGATTATCGTCCATCGATTCGCCGGGCGCGCCACGCCGTTCGATCCCGTCAAGGCGATGGAGGCTTCGGCGTCCGCCGCGCCGCCGTCCCGTCGGGTGATTCGCCGCGCTTCCGCGTGATGCCGGAGCGCAACGAATGGCGCGGGGCTCCGCCGCGGCGGGAGCACCCGTTCCCGGACCGGGTTTCCGAGCGGGGCCGCGGAGGGTTACCAAGTCTCCTCGTGGCGGCCGCGCCTGGAGTTCGGTCCGTTTCGCGGGAGGTTCCGGGATTCACATCACGGCCTCGACAAGCACCGGGCCGGACATGGAGTTGGCTTGTCTCAAAGCCTCCTCCAACGCTTCCGCGTTTGTCGCTTGGAGCGCCGGCAGGCCATGACCTTTGGCGATGGCTCCCCAGTCGAGCGTGGGATCCTCGATATCGAACAGGCGGCTGGCGTTGCGTCCATGGTCTTCGACCCCGAGGTTGGCGAGTTCACCGCGCAGGATTTGATAACCCCGGTTGGCGAACACGACGACGGTTACATCCAAGCGTTCCCGCGCCATCGTCCAGAGCGACTGCAAAGTGTACATCGCCGATCCATCCCCGGTCAGGGCCACGACCCTCCGATCGGGACACGCGACGCCCGCTCCCACCGCGTTCGGCAGGCATTGACCGATGGCGCCTCCGCAATTGCCCAGAAGGTCGTGCGGTGCCGCGGTTCCAAGCATCGCCGGCATGGCCCGCCCGGACGTGATCGCCTCGTTGACGATGATCGCGCCGTCCGGAAGCGTCCGGACGATCGCGGCGGCGACGCTATCGGGGGCGAGGGCGCCCGACGGCGCGTCGGGAACGGAATATTCGGCGCGGACAGGCTCCGCGGCCCCGGCGCCGAGGGCCTCGACCATCCGCTCCAGCGTCCAGATCACATCGTCCTCCGGCTTCGCGAGCTCCAGAACCGGACATCCGGGAGGTTCCGGCGTGGAGGGAGAGTCCGGGTAGGCGAAGAAGGTGACCGGCCTGTCCGCCCCGACGCAGACGATGTGGGTCGTTCCTTCGAGGTGGGCGATCATTTGGGTGTGGGGGTAGGGCATCCGCTCGATCCGGACCGTTCCCGCGCCCGACGATATCCGCGGCGAGAAAAACGGCGCGATAAGGCGGCATCCGGTGCGCGCCGCGATTTTCCCCGCGGCTTCGAGGCCGGCTCCGTGAAGTCCGTCGTGATTGATCAGCAGGACCGCGCCGGGCTTGGATAGATGGCGCGCCGCGGCCTCGACCTCCTCCACGGATGGACGGTGCCGCTCTCCGGGTTCCACCGCCGTTGAGACCCGCCGCGCCGCGCCCCACGCGCTGTCGGCGGGCAGGATCAATGTCGCGACCTGCCCGGATCGCGCCCGGGCTGCCCGAACCGCCTCGGCGCCTTGGTGGGCCACGCGTTCCGGGGCGTCGGCCCTGCCGACCCAGTGGGACACCGAGCGGGCCACGCCATCCAGATCGCCCTTCAACGGCGCGTCGTGGCGAAGGTGGCGGGCGGCGTGATCGCCGACGACGTTCACGATCCCCGATCGCGCCTTCATCGCGTTGTGGAGATTGGCGTGGCCGTTGCCGAAACCGGGCGCGAGATGAAGGAGCGTCGCGGCGGGTTCGCGCGCCATGCGGTAGTAGCCGTCCGCCGCCCCCGTCGCGCCGCCTTCGAACAGGCAGAGGACGCAACGCATCTCGGGATGCGAGTCGAGCGCGGCCACGAAGTGCATCTCGGAGGTTCCAGGATTGGCGAAACACATGTCCAAACCCGAGGCGAGGAAGGTTTTCACGAGGCTTTCGGCGCCGTTCATTCAAGTTCTCCTCAATTCGCGGAAACCAATGAAGCACGAAGCGCGGCCGGGGGAAAGGCGGCCGCGCGGACTCGGCCTCTCCCAGTGTCATCCGGCCCGGTC
>JANQKA010000044.1 GCA_028281405.1 Hasllibacter sp.
TTAGAGCCGTATGTAATTTCTACAAAATTGAATTTTTCTTCGTACCACCTCTTCCGACGGACGAGATTCTCCGTTCCGTCTTCCGAAATCACATCCAGCACTACGACATGACACGAGAATTCGTCAGCAAGTTTGCATGCTTTCACCATGACGTCAAGCATCATCATATGGCCAATTCCACTATTCTGCCTAACCCGGCTGACGGCGAACATTCCAAGAAACAAAGCCGGAATATCGCCATGACGCGGCGTATTGCGCGGAGGATTGGAGAATTCCTCAATACGAACAGTGGCGGGATTTATGGAATAATATCCGAAGATGTCCGGTTTCCCCGGTTCAACTGCGACATAGACCTTAACAAAATGCTCGCTCTGCTGCTTTCTCGCGGAATGTCGCAGGAAATTGTTTAGTCGAGTGACACCGCAATCAAATCCGGAGCGATCATGCCGCTTCGGATCCAACTTCTCGATGACAATGGAATTTAGATCAATTGACATTTTTCACGCGTTTCCAGTATTCATCCGCGAGTTTGAGCACGAATTCCGTTGGGGGTGGCAGATTTTTTCGCCGCTCATCGAAAGCCTTGGCATCCTCACCCGTCAGAACCACGCGCGTATATGCGGCGTTTGAATCCCCCTCCATAATTCTGCGCATATGCTCAGCGAGGTCAATCATCCCTTCATCTGGACGCACCGCTTGCAACCTTGCCCGCAACACACTGTTTGCGTCGGAAGTCGCCTTCGCCGCGGTGCCGTTCACGTCGGAAGTTTCATCCGCGGGAGCCTTCGCCGCGGTGTCGTCAACCGCCTCCCGCAAAATTGTCGGGCGATCCGGAATTTCGTCAAGTTTGACTTGACTCGCGTGAGTATCCGGCATGTGGTTCCTGGTGTTCATTGCACTGACTCCTGATATTGTCGTGGCCCACAATTTGCGATGCGGAGGCGTGGACCAAGCCTCCTCCACACCGACCTTCGGTGTGGCGCACGGTGCTATGAGTTCTTCTTTCATGCCTCTGACACCACCCGGGAGACTGCAAGAGTTGAGACGTTGTTGCAAGGGGCAAAGTCGGTCCTTTGTTCACGATTTCGTGATGATTTTTGATTCTTCGTGATTGAGGCGGGCTTGGAACTGCTCTTGGCATGATTGCATTTCCGTGCGGATCACCTACTTGCAGGACAGGGATGGCCCGGACCGTGACGGGTTGGTCGGCGTCGAGTTGATCAAGTTCAGCTCCGATCTCGCCGCCGGGAACGTTGATGCCAATCTCGTCAACATCGGCGCGGCGCCCGCGGACCCGGCCACGGTGAATGAAGATGCCGACGACGCCGTGCCCTATCTGGCCGGGATAACGGTGGACGCCGGCCAGTGGTTCACCGTCCCATCGGGTTCGACCGCGGAATTCGGTCTCACGGGGAATGTGCCGACCGGTTTTTCCATCGACTCCGCTTCGGGCGCGATCACGGTTCCCGGCGCGCTCGCCGCGACGGTCCCGGTCACGGTCACCGTGTCCACCGTCTCCAAGGCCGACGTCACCAACAACGATGGAGCCGACGTCACCTTCGACGACGTCTCGCACACGGTCATGATCATCGTTCCCGCGACATCGTCGCGGAGCGTCGACTTCCCGAATGAGGAGGGCGGGACGGTGTCGGGTGATCAAGCACACGCGCCGGCGGACGGCGCTGAATGCTTCCGCCCGCATGAGCCGGAGAACTTCGAGGTCGTGACGCCGACGGTGGGAGACGGCGATTACTTCGGCCTCTGATCGCCACCGTGGTCTCCTTGGCTTGATCCGGGCCGGGTGTTTCATGCATCCGGCCCGATTACTGACCTGATCGCCTCGCCGCTGACACGTTTCCGCGACCGGTGACCTGAGAATTGTGAATATCCACCAGGCGGGCATCGTAGGCGCCGACCTTACCCATTCCAGGGGTCGCGGCGATGATCCGGCAGGTTTCCGGACGGTCGCGCTCGGCGGGCGGATGTTTCAATTCTCGATGATTCAATCCGGTTCTACCGCGAACCGCGTTGCCCACAATCCAATGTTCAATTCAGTGGACCCTGTTAGCTGTGTCGGTCGTGGCGAACTCCGCCTTTCCAGTTTGGTTTCATCTCTCCCCGACTCCGCCCGGAATAGGATTGTCCCGAATCCGGGGACGCCGGGAAACTCAAAGGGCCGCGAACACCGTGCTTTTCCATCGGCTGCTTCGTCAGGGAGCGGCATTCCCTCCCGTGATCGCGGTTTCGGTGAAATTTCGAGGGACTCGACGAGTCCTGAATGAAACGTTCAGCCATGCGACTAAATCCGGAGGCGGTCGATGCTCCGATCGAATGCATCACGTTCGTAAAGTTCATTGCGGAGAAGGAATATGGCGCGGACTGGCTGCTGGACAAACTCCTCGTGCGGTTTCCCGAGATGAAGGTGGTGATGGAGCGCAAGCGGATTTGATGGAAGTGGTAGCGCTGGTCGCGTGTTGGCCAACGCGATTCGTTGAAGGAAGCCGAACACTATCGTCAACCGTTGTTGTGTTCACGCCCAAGTCGCTTGCGCTCCGCCTTCCGGATCCAACCGCAAGACACGGAGAAACAATGATGTCGAGATGTGAAAACGCGACGACAGATCGAGAAATTATTCGGGAAAGTAAAGGGAAAAGGGGGCCCGACGAGATTTGACAGGGCAGACAGCAGCTTCGCGGCCAGGTTTCACCACGCGGGGATGCTGGTAGCCTTGAAATGTTTGTCCACAGGTTCCAGCCCATGCGGAGCGGGGTTGCCCGGAAGATGGGGCCGCGTGGAATGGCGGATGGCCACTCCTCCCGCGGAGCGGCCCCTCCAATCGTTGAGCGTTGTCGATGAGCCGCCCGTTGTGCCCCCCACGTCCGCCGGTCCCGCGGATTTCATCCGGTGTTTCCCCGCTTCGCGGCGCGTCACACCTCGGAGCCGCCGGGCCCGGAGGGCGCGTGAATTTGGACGGCGTCCATTCGCTCCCCGCGCGCTTCGATCCGGGCCGACCTCCCGCGGCGCGCATCCCACGCGTCGCGAATCACCGCGGCGAATCCCGGGTCGCACCCCGGCATCCACACGCCGCCGGACCCGGAACCGCTCCGTTTCCGCGTCTTCCGCTTTCCATACGCGTACGGCATACGCCTGCCGGTGTGCCCCATCAGGGCCGCGACCTCCCAGACGTGAAA
>JANQKA010000048.1 GCA_028281405.1 Hasllibacter sp.
TGCGCCTTCATCCGGTCGAAGGCTGGCGTCGAGTATCCGGACATCCAGTTCCATTTCCTGCCGATCGCCGTGCGCTACGATGGACGCGCCGCGCCGGAGGGACACGGTTTCCAGGCGCACGCGGGGCCGATGCGCTCGCCGAGCCGCGGGCGCGTCGCGCTCCGATCCTCCGACCCGGCGGAGCCTCCGTCGATATTGTTCAACTACATGAGCCACGGGCGGGATTGGGAGGACTTCCGCGCCTGCGTCAGACTCGCCCGGGAGGTGTTCGCCCAACCCGCGTTCGCTCCCTACGCGGGGAGGGAACTCGTCCCCGGCCCCGGCGCGCGGACCGACGACGGGATCGACGACGCGATCAGGGAGCACGCGGAAAGCGCATATCATCCCTGTGGAACCTGCCGCATGGGCCGCGCCGACGATCCCGGCGCGGTGGTGGACCCGGAGGGGCGCGTGATCGGCGTGGACGGCCTGCGGGTCGCCGACAGTTCGATTTTTCCGCGCATCACCAACGGCAACATCAACGCCCCGTCGATTCTCGTGGGGGAGAAGATGGCCGATCACCTTCTCGGCAGGGATCCGCTTCCTCGCGACAACGCGGAGCCGTGGATCCATCCGTCCTGGGAAACGGAGCAGCGTTGACGTCCTCCGCCTTCCGGCCCGCCGGACCCGCGGCCCGCGTCCGCGCGGTCCCGTCTTGACCCTCCGCCCCGCGCCGCGCATACGGCGCCACCGCGGAAGGATCCCCCGATGAAGGGCAGCGCCAACCTCAACCTCATGATCAGGGCCGCCCGGACCGCGGGCCGCTCGCTGGCGAGGGACTTCAGGGAGGTCGAAAATCTCCAGGCTTCGATGAAGGGCACGGCGGATTTCTCCGAACGGGCCGCGTCGGCGGCGGACGGGGTCGTCCGGAGCGTCCTCATGGACGCGCGGCCGAACTACGGATGGCTGGGCCGCGGCAAGGAGAAGGCGGGCAAGGATCCGACCCGCCGGTGGATCGTCGACCCGCTCAACGGCTACTCGAATTTCCTGCACGGGCTGCCGCACTGGGCGGTCTCGATCGCCCTCGAACACAAGGGGGAGATCGTCGCCGCCGTGGTGTTCGGCTCCCCGCAGCAGGAGGTGTTCGCGACCGAATTGGGCGCCGGAGCCTTCGTCAACGAAAACCGGCTGAGGGTATCGGCACGGAAAGCCACGTCGGACGCGGTGTTCGCCGCGGGCGTCCGCGACGGCCTCGAATCCCGGAAATTGTCGGCGATGCTGGCGGACATCTCCAGACTCGCGCCGGCTTGCGCGGGGATCCGGCAATCGGGCGCGCCCGCGCTGGATCTCGCATACGTGGCCGCCGGCCGTTACGAGGGCTATTGGGGCCGCGGACTTGGCGCGGCGGACGTGGCGGCGGGAATTCTCCTGCTGCGACATTCGGGCGGCATGATCGAAGCCCTGAGCCGGGGAGGCGACCCGCTCGCCGGCGGCGTCGTGGCCGCCAACGAACCGATTTTCGACAGGTTCGCGGAGATCATCCGCGCGGAGGGGAAACCCCGGCCGCGCACCGGGGCAAGGGGCGCGGACCATGGAGCCGCTCCGCCGCCGGAAACCGTGGGTGAGGAAGCGGAATCCGGACCGACCGGGAAGGGCGGGCGCGAAAAGACTTGACCCACGCGGCGGAAGGCCCACACTTTCCGCATGATTCGGTCGCTCCTCACGTTGTCCGCGGTTCTGGCGATTCTCGCGGTTCCGGCGTCGGCCGGGTGCCCGGCCCCCGCCGATATCGGCGCCGAGGCCCGCGCGCTCTTCGCCAAGCTCCGCGATTCGGAGTCCGAGCGAGAGGCGCGCGTCCACACGAACCAGCTGTGGGAACTTTGGGCGAAGGCTCCCGACGAGGCCGCGCAGGACATCCTCGACACGGGCATGCGCTATCGGCGGGACCACAATTTCCTGGCGGCGCTCGACTCGTTCGACAAGCTCATCGAGTACTGTCCGGACTACGCCGAAGGCTACAACCAGAGGGCCTTCGTACTCTTCCTTCAGGGCGAGTACGCCAAGGCTCTGACCGATCTGGACGCCGCCTTGGAGATCAATCCGGAGCATGTCGCCGCCATGGCGGGCAAAGGGCTCACGCTGATCGGATTGGGCGAACTCGACGCGGGGCGCGTCGTTCTGGAGGAGGCGTTGGAGATCAATCCGTGGCTGCCGGAGCGCCGTTTGCTGCCCGGCCTGAAGGACGAAGGGCAGGCGATCTGACCCCGCGCGGTCCGGGCTGCGTGGAACCGGCCGGATGTCCATCCGCCCCGGATTCGGGTGAGGGCTTGCACCGACCGCGCCGAATCACCCTCGCGGCTTCGCTCCGCGGGATGCCGCCGCGGGGGAGTCCGATTCTTGCCCGCGGTGGCTCACATGCGGCGGAGATGGGAACCCGCGCGGGGAATCCGGTTCGGCGGGTTGGATTTCGCTCCGTGGAGTCGTCCGGCCGCCGACGAGGAACCCTTCCCTCCGTTCGCGGATCATCACACCGGGGACTTTCGCGGGTGATGGGAGACGCCGGGGGCCGCGGCGCGACGGCCGAGGGGCCGCTACCCGGGGGCGCTTAACGATTCCACGGGCGAAGCGCGGCACACCGGGGCCGGGGGCGCCGCGGCGGCGAAATTCACTGGAGATGGACACCCGGCTTTGGTCCACCCCGGGATTCTGGTCATTTGGTTCGAAAATCCGAATTTCGCGATTGAACAAGAATCCGTGTCGTCGTAAAAATCGACCGCCTGCGTGGTGGAATGGTAGACACAAGGGACTTAAAATCCCTCGACTGTAACGGTCATGCCGGTTCGAGTCCGGTCGCAGGCACCAGCGCGGTTGATGTGGAGGCCGCGATCCCGGAGTTTGGACGAAGTCGGACGCGGACGGTTCCGCTCCTTCCGCGCGCCCGGTCGTCGAGGCGGTGTCGTGTTCGCCGCGTCACGAGCTGGCGGGTGCGGGAGGTCAATTTGACGGCACGGCGACCGGGGGGCACGGAGATGGATGGCCGGTTTCGACTCTTCGCCCGCCTCCGGCGACGGGCGACGAACCGGTCTTGAATTCCGGCTCCGGCGTCGAATGTGACGACCCGCGACGTCGCGGACCCACCTTTCGCGAACCGTCGGTTGACCGCGAAGGGCCGTGGCGTTCAAGCGCGGTCAACCACGCCCATCCGGAAACGTCATGCAAGGCCTTGCGACGCATGGGCATCCGGCGCGCCGAATCGCCGACGCCGGCCGGACATCTTCGCGGCGCGAAGCCCGCGGATCGATGATTCGTTCGGGCCCTCGGTCGATTTCCGCATCACCGCCGCTTCCATGTCGGGCGGATGCATTCGGCGCGGTGGCGGCGTACTCGGAGACACACATTTTTCTGGCGGGAAAATTCAACGGCATGCGACATTTGGATGGATTTAGAATTTCGGCGCTCGAAAACAAATTCGCGGAATATCGGGGAAGCCGTTTGAACGGCTTGCGGCGACCGCGGTCTCATGTGAAAACAATGTGAACCCCAACCTGAATGGAGTGTGAAGGATGTGCGAAAACACGAATTCGGAACGACGCCCCGTGCGGGATGTCGACCACGTCGCCCCGGAGGATGCCGACACCGCCGGAAATGAGCGGGTCGTGAGCGATGCGCCGCGGAACCACGACCGCGACAACCCGTCCGACGTGGAGATGCGCGTCATGCCGAACGGTTTGGAGCCTTCGTCGGAAATCACCCGTGCCGGCGCATCGGGTTTGGTCGAAAGGGAGGAAAAGGACATGAACCGGAGCGAATCCGCGAGGTCGAAACTTTCGGACCTCTACGCCAAAAAGCGCGAGGCCGGACTCGTGGACGTGTCATTTTTCCTTGGGAATGTCAAAGAAGCGTCGTTCGACGACGTTGCGGTCGAGGTTCTCAGACTCGAGGGCGCGATTCGGCGCGGAGAATTCCGCGAGTTTCGCTTCAACGACAAACGCTGATATCCGCGGGCCCCGACCCGGGGCCCGCTCTTCTTGGATGGAGCGGGATAATACCGACGGTCACGAATTTTGAGAATACGGTCTTGCGGACGGATGAGGCTCCGGAGCGGATCGGGTTTTTCGACGGCGACGCGGGAATGATGCCAATTTCCTTGAACGCCGTGGCTGACTCCATCGGCGCGATCACAATGTCGGAATTCCGACCCGGGAAGTTGGATTCAAGGCGGACAACGCGAGGGCGGGGAAGGAAACTTGCGAAGGCTGACGGTGAGTCGTCTTCGACATCGGTTCCGGACCGGGCGACTTCCGGAGGCGGTTCGCCGCGATCAAGGAATTGATGCATATCCCCGTCGAACAAAGCGAAGATGATTTCACTCCCCATGGTGAGCGCGGTTTGGATGACTTGTCGAGGCCGGACATGTCGGGGTGTTCTTGAAACGCGTTGGCGGCTTGCGGCCGCGGTCCGGGTTGGCCGAGGGGGGCGTGGCCATCGAAGTGATTTCCGCCGATTCCATCCGTGGCCACCGGGGATCGGATTCGAATTCCAGGATTTCGCCGTCGAATCGGTGATGGGGAGCCGTCGACTCCGGGCGTCCAAGATGTGGTGCGTCGTGGACGACGGGTTGGATCCTCAGCCACGCAACGCGACGGCCATTCCGATCCGAACGCGGCGTGAATGGATTCCGAGGTCGAAACCCGGCGGGGACGGCCGCTCCAGGGCCGTTATTTGACGTCCAGATAGGCTTCCGGCGGAGGACAGGTGCAAACGAGATTGCGGTCGCCGTGGGCGTTGTCCACCCGGCCCACCGGCGGCCAATACTTGTCCACCCGGAACGCGCCGGCGGGGAACACCGCGCGCTCGCGGCTGTAGGGCCGGTCCCAGTCGGCGACGAGGTCCGCGGTCGTGTGGGGCGCGTTCTTCAGCGGATTGTTGTCGCGGTCCATCCGGCCCTCCTCGATTTCCCGGATCTCACCGCGGATTTCGAGCATCGCGTCGCAGAACCTGTCCAACTCGGCCTTCGTTTCCGATTCCGTCGGCTCGATCATCAGCGTGCCCGGAACGGGCCAGGACATCGTCGGCGCGTGGAACCCGTGGTCGATCAACCGTTTGGCGATGTCGTCCACGGTCACGCCGGCCTCCGCGTAGGGGCGGGTGTCCAGAATGCACTCGTGCGCGACGCGCCCCCGGCGTCCCCGGAACAGCACGTCGTAGGATCCCTCCAACCGCGCGGCGATGTAGTTGGCGTTCAGGATCGCCACGCGGGTCGCCTGGGTCAGGCCTTCGCCGCCCATCATCAGGATGTAGGCCCAGGAGATCGGCAGTATCGAGGCCGAACCGTGGGGCGCGGCGGACACCGGCCCCTCCGTTCCCCCGGCCGCCGGATGGCCGGGGAGGTGCGGAGCAAGGTGGGCCTTGACGCCGATCGGACCCATGCCCGGGCCGCCGCCTCCGTGCGGTATGCAGAAGGTCTTGTGCAGATTGAGGTGGCTGACGTCCGATCCGATCTCGCCGGGTTTGGCGAGGCCCACGAGCGCGTTCAGGTTCGCGCCGTCCAGATAGACCTGTCCGCCGTGTTCGTGGACGATGTCGCAGATCTCGCGCACGGATTCCTCGAACACGCCGTGGGTGGAGGGATAGGTGATCATCGCCGCCGCCAGCTTGTTCCCCGCGGCCTCGGCCTTCGCCCGGAAATCCACGATGTCGATGTCTCCGTTCTCCGCGGAATTCACCACGACCACCTTCAGGCCGCACATCTGGGCGGAAGCCGGATTGGTGCCGTGCGCGGACATCGGAATCAGGCAGATGTCGCGGTCGCCCTCCCCGTTGGCGCGGTGGTGGGCCATGATCGTCAGGAGGCCGGCGTATTCGCCCTGCGCGCCGGAATTCGGCTGAAGCGATATCGCGTCGTAGCCGGTGATTTCGCACAGTTTCCGGCCCAGGTCGTCCAGCATTTCCGCGTAGCCTTCGACCTGGTCGGCCGGGGCGAACGGATGGATCATCGAAAATTCGGGCCATGTGACCGGCATCATCTCGGCGGCGGCGTTGAGCTTCATCGTGCAGGAGCCGAGCGGAATCATCGCCCGGTCGAGCGCGAGGTCGCGGTCCGCGAGGCGGCGCATGTACCGCATCATTTCGGTTTCGGCGCGGTTCAGGTGGAATATCGGATGGGTCAGATAGTCGCTGGTCCGCGCGAGGTTCCGGGGGATGCGGTGGGAGTCGGAACGGCCGCCGGGGGCCTCGAAGCCGAACGCGCGGAACAGCCGCTCCATGGTCTCGGGACGGGTGGTCTCGTCCAATGTCACGCCGACGCGCGTTTCCCCGACCGCCCGCAGGTTGATCCGTTCGGCGCGCGCGGACTCCATGACGTCGTCCCGCTTGCCGCCGCATTCCACGGTGAGCGTGTCGAAGAATTGTTCGGGGCCGACCTCGAATCCCCGCGCCTCGAGCTCCTCGGCGACGCGGACGGTTTTGAGATGAACCCGCTGGGCGATTGCCTTCAGCCCCTCGGGGCCGTGGAACACCGCGTAGAACCCCGCCATCACGGCCAGCAGCGCCTGGGCGGTGCAGACGTTGGACGTGGCTTTCTCGCGGCGGATGTGCTGTTCGCGGGTTTGCAGAGAAAGGCGGTAGGCGGGCGTGCCGCGGCTGTCGATGGACACTCCGATGAGCCGGCCCGGCATGGCGCGCTTCATTTCGTCGCGGCACGCCATGTAGGCGGCGTGCGGGCCCCCGAATCCCATCGGCACGCCGAACCGCTGGGGGGATCCCACGGCGATGTCGGCGCCCATCGCGCCGGGCTCCTTCAACAGCGTCAGCGCGAGCGGGTCGGCGGCGACGATCCCGACCGCCTTTTCCCCGTGGAGCGCCTCGATTTCGCCGGTGAAGTCGCGGACGCGCCCGTGGGTGCCCGGGTATTGGAACACCGCCGCGAACACCCCCGCCGGGTCGAGGTCGCCGACTTCCCCGACGATCACTCCGACGCCGAGCGGCGCGGCGCGGGTCCGGATAACGGCGATGGTCTGGGGATGGCATTCGGCGTCCACGAACACTGAGTCGGCTTTCGATTTCGCGACCCGCCGCGCCATGGCCACGGCTTCGGCGGCCGCCGTCGCTTCGTCGAGGAGCGACGCGTTCGCGATGGGCAGGCCGGTCAGATCCGAAACCATCGTCTGGTAATTCAGCAAAGCCTCCAGGCGGCCTTGGCTGATTTCGGGCTGGTAGGGCGTGTAGGCGGTGTACCAAGCGGGATTTTCGAGGATGTTGCGCTGGATCACCGGCGGAGTGACCGTGCCGTGGTAGCCTTGGCCGATCATGGTCGAGAACACCCGGTTCCGGGACGCCACCCG
>JANQKA010000052.1 GCA_028281405.1 Hasllibacter sp.
GACTTCCAACTGTCGTAGGTCTCCCGGTATGACATCGCATCCTCCACTCGCGTCCCCACTCCTTTAGGCGTGGACGAATTCGGGGGCAAGGTCCGTTCCCCCCTCATCCGGGCCCGTTCCGGGTTGGTGGGCGTCCGCCGAACCGCGGTGGCGTTTCAATCCAAAATCCCGGACCGTTCCGTCCCGTGGAGGACCACCGCGAGAACCAAAGACCGGGCTATCGGCTCCATCGACACCGTTCCAAACCCCGGTGGTGACCGCCGCCCGGCTCCGGCCCCGGAAAGCCCGGAACCGTCCGTTCCGCGTCCGCGGAGGTCTGCCGATCCGTGAAGATGTTTCAATCCGCATTCAGAATCCGTCACGACCCCGCGGGGAACAGCCGTGAGGGCGTCGCCGGGATTCCTGGATCCATCGACCCTCTTTCCCCGCCCGCCGGAACCTCGGTCCGGCGGCGCGGGTCCGCGAACGAACACTCGCCGGGTCCACCACCCCGGGGGTGACAACCGCCCGGTCTCCGGCCCATGGATGTCCGGAACCGCCCGTTCAACGTCCGTCGGCAACCGCCGAAGCGGGGAGGTGTTTCAATCCGAAATCCCGGAACCGTCCCGAGCCCGTGGGTAACAGCCTTGAGGACCGACGCCGGGTTCCCTAGGTTCTTCGTTCCCGTTCCGGTCCAGCGGGGTTGCCGCCACCCGCGCCTTGCACCCGAGGAAGCCCGGAGCGGCCCGTTCCATGACCGAGGGGGACGCTCTCCTTGAAATCCGACCGCGCCGCATCGCGCGGATTCAATTCCGCGACCGCGGGGAACCGCTCCGTCAGACGGCCACCATCGTCAAGAGGTCGTATTCGGCGACGGCGTCGCCCGCGTCGTCGAACACCGCGACGCGCCATCTCACCTCGCCGTATTCGGGGGTGCGCGGAGTCTTCGCCTTGACCGTGAGGCGGACGTCGATGGCGGCCCCGGGTTCAACGGGCTTCAGGAACCGCAGGCCGTCCAACCCGGTGTTCGCCAGCACGGGGCCCTCGTTCGGCTCGACGAACAGGCCCGCGGCGAAGGACAGAAGCAGATATCCGTGCGCGACGCGTCCCGGGAAAAATGGATTCCGCGCGGCCGCCTCGCCGTCCATGTGGGCGTAAAAGGTGTCGCGGGTGAACTCCGCGAAATGTTCGATGTCCTCCAGCGTGACCCGGCGCGGGGGGGTGCGCAGCGTCTCGCCGATCTCCAACTCTCCGAACCGCCGCGTGAAGGGATGCGCGGGCCCGGCGCGCTCCTCCGCGCCCGGCACCCAGCGGCCGCCGATGGCCGTCAGCATATCCGGACTGCCCTGTACCGCGGCGCGCCGCATGTAGTGCATCACCCCCCTGACGCCGCCGAGTTCCTCGCCTCCGCCGGCGCGGCCCGGTCCGCCGTGAACCATGTGGGGCATCGGAGCGCCGTGCCCGGTGGCTTCGGAGGCCGCGGAGCGGTCGTTGATGTACAGCCGCCCGTGATGGGCGGCGGTGGCGAGCGCGACCTCCCGCGCCACGCCCGGATCGTGGGTCACCAGCGAAACGACCAGCGACCCGCCGCCCCGGTTCGCCAACGCGGCGGCGTGCTCCATGTCGCGGCACGGCATGAGGGTCGAGACCGGGCCGAACGCCTCCGTGTCGTGGACCCGCGCGGCGGCGTCCGGATCGTCGCACCGGAAGAGCATGGGCGGCAGAAAGGCCCCGTCCGGGTCGAGACCGTCCGCGCTTCCGAACACGAGCCGCGCCTCGGCGCCGATGATCTCCGCCTTGCCGATCACGTCGCGGCGCTGCTCGAGATTGACCAGCGCGCCGAGCCGCGTTCCCCCGTCCCTTGGATCCCCCGGAGGGTGGTCGGCGAGCCTCCTGGAAAGGCGTTCCGCGACTTCGTCCATCCGCGCCCCGGGGACGATGACGCGGCGGATCGCGGTGCATTTCTGGCCCGCCTTCGCGGTCATCTCGCGCGCGACCTCGTCGAGGAAAATATCCATCTCGGGCGCTTCGCCGGTCACGTCGGGTCCGAGGATGGTCGCGTTGAGGCTGTCCTGTTCGGCGGTGAACCGGGTGGCGTTCGACAGGATCGACGGAGTCCGGCGGATTCCCGCGGCGGTCGCGGCGGATCCCGTGAAGGCGACGGCGTCCTGACCGCCGAGCCCGTCCAGAAGGTCGCCGACGGGACCGGCGATGAATTGGAACGCGCCTTCGGGGAGGATCTCCGACTCGACGATCATCCGGGCGCAGGCCTCCGCGACCTGGGCGGTGGCCGTGGCGGGCTTCACGATGGCCGGAACGCCCGCCAGGAGGGTGGGGCCGAGCTTTTCGAGCATCCCCCAAACCGGGAAATTGAAGGCGTTGATGTGCACCGCCGCGCCCTCAAGGGGAACCGCGATGTGCCTGCCGACAAAGGCGCCGGTCCGGCCGAGCCGCTCCACCGGGCCGTCTAGGTACACCCGGGAGTCCGGCATCTCGCGCCTTCCCTTGGACGCGTAGACGAACAGCGTTCCGATTCCGCCCTCGATGTCGATCGCCGAGTCGCTCCGGGTGGCCCCGGTGTCGAACGACAATCCGCGGAGCGTCTCCTTGCGTTCGTTCAGGCGGACCGCGATGGCCTTGAGCATCCGGGCGCGGTCGTGGAACGTCAGCGCCCTCAGCGCCGGCCCGCCGCGTCTACGGGCGTGGTCGAGCGCCGCCGCCATGTCGAGGCGCGCGCCGACGCGGGCGACCGGCCGCCCGTCGATGGCGGAGCGCACCTCGCGCGCCGAGTCGTCGGGATTTGTCCAACGGCCTTCCGAATAGCTTTGAACTTCGATCATGCGCCTCCTCCCGATGTCGGATAGATTGACCGTTCGTTTGGTCCGTGCAAGTTCAACGGGGTGGGCGCGGCGGACGCTCACGCGCCGCCACAACCGGATGGGCGCCCCGACCAGACGCGAGAAGGAGACCGGGATGGACGACGACGGGGGCGACGAATCGCCCGAAATCCCGCCCGAACTCGACAACGACCTGAGCGAGAGGTCAAACGGGAGCGGGAGCGGACGTTCTTCGGGGGAGCTCCGCCGAAGGAACC
>JANQKA010000780.1 GCA_028281405.1 Hasllibacter sp.
TCGTCGTCGCCGATCTCCGATCCGATGGCCGTCGGGTAAAACAGCAGCTCCGCCCCCATCAGGGACATCGAGCGGGCGGATTCGGGGAACCATTGATCCCAGCAGATTCCGACGCCGACGCGCCCGAAGGCGGTGTCCCACACGCGGAAGCCGGTGTCTCCGGGGGAGAAGTAGAATTTCTCCTGGTACCCCGCCCCGTGGGGGATGTGGGTTTTGCGGTAGAGGCCGAGGTTCCGTCCGTCCGCGTCGATGATCGCGATGGAATTGAACCTGGCCTGGCCCGCCAATTCGTAGAACGAGACCGGGATGACGACGCCGAGTTCCGCGGCGAGGGCCGACATCCGCGCCAGCGTCGGGTGGTCCTTGGCCGGACGGGCGCGGTCGAGATGCCCCGCCCATTCGTCTTGGCAGAAATACGGACCTTCGAACAATTCCTGCGGCAAGACGATGTTGGCGCCCCGACCGGCGGCCTCCCGGATGATCTCCTCCGCTTTCGCGAGGTTGGTTCCGGTGTCTTCGGAGCACGCCATCTGCGTGGCCGCGACGGTGATGTTCCGCATGGTGGTTCCCCTTTCATCGTTGTCGGGCGCGACCGATGGGCGGCCCACGCTTCCCGGTCCCCGTGGTTTCCGCCGCCGAATGCCCCCGGAAGGCGGTCGCCCCGCGACTCGGGGCCGGGACCGCCGCGCGTTCCCGGGGCGGGCTTCCTCATTATTCGCGGCTCAGGGATTGGACGGCCACCGGATTCCCGGATGCCGGTGCGCGTTTTGGCGTCGGGGTATTCGAACCGTCCATGCGCGCGCCGAACCGGACGGGCAATTGGCCGCGTCCATGGCCGAATTCCAAGCCTCCGTCACTTCGTCGCGACCAGACCAGGCGTCGTCGGGGGCGCCCGCGCGAAGTCGGCGAATTGCCCGATCGGAAAGCCAACCACGCGGCGCGGACCGCGGAATTCCCTTCCGGCCGGGATTGGGATGCCATCGGTGGCGTGGAGGTTCGAAGCGCTTCCACTCACGCTCGGCGCGGTGTAACCCGCGCCCGGGTTCATCCTCCGGTCAATGATCTCCGAAACGCCGCGCCGGGAATGAAGAGCGCCTTCGTCGGGAGGATAGCGTGACATCCACCGCCGTGATCACCTCCTCCGCGGGTTCGCCGCCGCCCGACCCGCCCAACCTGGCCGGCCGGACAACCCGCGCCGGTCCCGCGCCGACGGACGCCGCGGCGGGGAACACGTCCGGCGCGCCCGGGCTGTTCACCCTCGACCCGCTGGATTTCGGAGGACGTTCCTCATGGAATTCCCGGACGGGGAGAATGTGACGGTGGCCGCTCGGGGCTCCGGAGAAACCGCCGGAACCGCCTTCCGGCCCGATGGCGGCGGTGGTCCGTTTCCGTCCCGCTGGGCCGACTTGTTCGACATGGCCGTCGAGATCATAAACCGCGCGGAAGCCGCCGGCGTCCTCATGGATGATTGGACTTTCGGCGGAGGCACCGCGCTTATGCTCCATATGGATCACCGCGAAAGCCATGATGTCGATTTCTTCGTGTCCGATCCTCAGTACCTGCCTTTCCTGAATCCAATCACTCAGGAATACGAACTTCCGATCCCGCCGTCGAATTACGGCTTGGACGGAAATTCGTCGTTGAAAATCCACTTCCAAGACCTCGGGGAAATCGACTTCATTTGCTGCGGACACGTCTCGGACGACCCGTATCGGATCAAGGGGATCCGCGGGCGGGATGTCCGTGTGGAAACCATCGGTGAGGTCATCTGCAAGAAGATTTGGTATCGCGGAAAGAGGTTGCGGCCGCGGGACATGTTCGACATCGCCGTGGCCCGCGCGCATTTGGGCGATGAGCGTCTCGTCGAATCACTGTTGCCCGCGGCGGAATTGTGCCGGGACGCGGTGGCGGTGGCGAGCCGGGCGAATCGGGATTACGTGGCCGAGGAAATGCGGAAGCTGCTGGTGAATCCGAAATTCGAGGATCTGCGCGAAGACGCGCGGGATACGGCGATCGACATTCTGACGGCCGTCGGGAGCGCCGCGGAACCGGAGCGCGGCGATGTGGCCCAAAATCCCGGACCTTAGCGGATCGCATTGCCTGAATAGTGCGCCGTCTACTTGGGTGTGAACACCACATTGGTTGACGATGGTGGTCGCCGCGCTCCAACGATTCGAGTCGACCCGCCCGCGGCACGCGCCACCGGTTCCATCAAAACCGCCGGCGCTCCATATGGAATTCATGTCCCGCGCCGCCGAGTGATTCGCCCTTGAAATTGGAGGGCGCGATTTCGGGATTCCTCGGCTTCTTGTTGATTCAACACTCCGGCACGAGAGACGGGGCATCGAGCAGCGCATCCTTGGTTGATTCGCCGCGTGGCTCGGGCGCGCGGCGTTTGACTTGAACTTCGCGATCGGGCACGACGGGCGGACAGCGGGCTGGAGAACATATGTCGTCAATCGCCTCAATGGTCGTCGCCACCGTGAACGTTCCGTTCGGTCCGATTGTTACGGTGGAGCAACTGGCCGCGAAGCTTGTGTCGTGGGAAAGCGTGACGTCCCGCGATCCCAGCGTGGGGGCGTTTTTTTCGGATGTTCCGGTGAATCTCCAAAGGAGGTTCATCTTCGAGATGAACTTGGACGGGAAGAAAGTGGCCGAGGTCGCCAAAGGCTTTCAGGAGATGATGGCCTATCCTCTCGAACTGGCATCCGATGGGGATGAATGAAGGACCGGCGGCGTCCGTTTCCGGAGGGGGCCGCTCCGCCTAAGATCGGAGGAGCCGGGAAAACGGCGAATCAGGGTCGTTCGACATTCCCGGTTCGGAAAATTCCGATCGGGCGCTCCGGGACGCCAGGGAAACAGGGCGGAGGAGCGAAAGTCCCGGGATTTCGCGTCCATGTCGGCTGAATCGAACGCCCTCCGAGCCGAGGTTGCCCGCCCGCCGAAGTCGAACGAAGTGGCGGGACCGCCGGGCATGGTCGGGGTTCAAGAGTCAGGCGCGACCGTCGCGTCAAGGATGTCGCCGATCGATACCACCGATTGAGGCAATGTTCTCGTTTATCGCGGGAAATCGATACCAGGATGGCCTCGCGATGACGATTCTCCGCACCCGTCCGGAAACCGCGGCGCCG
>JANQKA010000114.1 GCA_028281405.1 Hasllibacter sp.
AAGTGATGGAAAGGTGGGGGCGCGTCGATCACTTGGTGAACAACGCGGGGGTCGCGGATTTCGGGCCCATCGGCGAGATCGGCTTCGACCGCTGGCGGAAGGTCATGGAGACGAATCTGGACGGGGTCTTCCTGTGCTCCCGGGCGGCGATGTCCGCGCTGAAGGAAAGCTCCGGATCCATCGTCAACATCGCCTCGATATCCGGACTGCGCGCCTCCACGCTGCGGGTGGCGTATGGAACCTCGAAGGCGGCGGTCATTCAGTTGACGCTGCAGCAGGCGGTCGAACTTGGCGAATTCGGGGTAAGGGCGAACGCGGTCTGTCCCGGGCCCGTGCGCACGAAACTCGCCTTGGCGGTGCACACGCGGGAGATCGTCGAAGCCTACCACGACGCCATTCCGCTCAACCGCTACGGCTCCGAAAAGGAGATCGCCGATGTGATCCTGTTCCTGTGCTCGGACAAGGCGGGATACGTCACCGGCCAGTGCGTCGCGGTCGACGGCGGCTTCGAGGCGGCGGGCGTCGGTTTGCCGGCGCTCAGGGGACGGACCTGAGCGCGGGCCATTTGGCGCGGCGTCGGTTGAGGGCCACTGGCGTTGGTTCTCCCGCGCCCGGGAACGGCTTACGAATTCGAAGTGACCCGGGAAATCAACCGTGGGTTCGCCCGCGCTTGGGGCGATGATCGAGACACGGGCGGTTTGTGGCGGCGGAGGCGCGGTCGCCCGAGTGGCCTCGGTGGATCTCCCACACGCTTGGAAGGACTTTCCCCCGCTTCTTCGGGGACCAGTCTGGGAGCATCGGCCCAGGTGGTGTCCGACGCGGTTTCCGATTGAAGGAATGGGCGGAGTCCGGGACAGGCCGCGCTGGCGGAATCCCGTCCCGCGCGGTGGGCGGTGTGGTTCATGTGAAACGCGATGGAAATCCTGGCATTCCGCCCGAAGCGCGCCTACGCCGCCGCTTGACGGCGGGCGTGTCCACCGCTACGCCCGCAGCGCGGCCGCGGTGAATCAGCCGGGGTTTCAACAATATCCTTTGAACGGTTTTCCCGCCGCGGAGCGCGGAGGGGCGGCAGCGGAGCGAATCCATGGCGGACATCATCGGCACCGAAAGGAACGATACTCTCGGCGCGGGAAACGAGGGCGACGACCTCATCGAAGGCCTCGGTGGAATGGATATCCTCCGCGGAGGATTGGGCGACGACTTCATCGAGGGCGGCGCGGGGTCCGACGAGTTGAATGGCGGCGCGGGCGACGACAGGATTTTCGGCGACGTGATCACCGTCGGGATGCCCGCTGACCGCGACGTGGCGGTCTATTCAGGAGAGCGGGACGATTACCGCGTCTCGACCTACACGTTCTTGAGAGGGGCGGAGACCATCACGCGGATTGTCGTGGAGGATATCGCGGAGAACGGAGGAGCCGATGGGGTCGACGAGGGACGGGACGAACTTCAGGGCATCGCCGAATTGCGGTTCGCGTTGGAGTCGGGAGCCGCCGCGACCCTCGACGTGTCCGCTTTGATCGAGGCGCTGCGGGGATCGGATGAAGGAGAGACGCTCGCCGGGTCGGGCCATGACGTGGAAGGCGTCGACAGGATTTTCGGGCGGGGCGGGGACGATGTGCTGAAGGGAGCCGCCGGCGACGACGAATTGAGAGGCGGCGCGGGGAACGACAGGATTTTCGGCCACTGGGAGGGCGACGACGGCCCTTCCGGGGACGTCGATGTCGCGCTCTACGAAGGTAACCGCGCCGAATACCGCGTCTCGACCTATACATTCGAGAGGGGAACGCAAACAGTCACCCGGGTGGTCGTGGAACATGTGCTCCAACCGGTTGGAAGCGAGCGCGAGAACGACGGAAGGGACGAATTGCAGGGCATTGAAATCCTGCGCTTCCGCGACGCGGACGTCGAGGTGTCAACCTTGACGGAGGGTCTGCGGGGAACGCTCGAAGACGACGTTCTCGCCGGGTCGGCGTACATGGTCGGGGGCGCGGACAGGATTCACGGCGGCGCCGGGAACGACGTCATCTACGGAGGCCTGGGCGACGACGAACTCACAGGCGGTCCGGGCAACGACCAACTTTATGGCTACTGGGAGTCCGGCGGCGGTCCCGCCGGGGAAACCGACACGGCGGTCTATGAGGGCGACCGGAACGAGTATCGGATCACGGAATCTCAATTCACGCGCGAATTCGACGGGCGGATGGTCACCCTCGACGGGTTCGTCGTCGAGCATCGGGATGGCGGGGAGACCGGCGCGGAGGGGCGCGACGAATTGGTGGATATCGAGGTTCTACGGTTCGCGGGGGGCGTCGAGGTTGAATTGTCCAGGTGGGGCGAAAACACCGCGCCCCTGCCGGCCGCGGTTTCCCTGCCGGACAGGACCGTGTCGACCGGCAGCGCCATTACGAGCATTTTCGTCGGGGGGGCTTTCACCGACCAGGACGACGGGGACTCTTTGACCTACGAGGCGACTGTCGCGGGCCAACCGCTGTCCTCGATCGGGTTGGCGATCGAAAACGGCGTGATAACCGGAACGCTCTCCGCTCCGGGAACGCATCGGATCACCGTGACGGCCGAGGACGCGTACGGCGGATCTTTCCAGAGAAATTTCGATATCACGGGGCAGGCTCCGACGGGGATGAATCGACCTCCGTTGTTGTTGGCGGAAATCCCTGACGTCACCGTGACGACGGGCGAAAGGATGACTCCCCTCGACATCAGGCCGGTGTTCGGGGATCTCGACAACGATGTTCTCAGCTTCGAAGTGTTCGTCGGGAGGTTGGAAGTTCCGGACGCCCCGACCGACAGCTCGCACTGGATGGATCTCGGCGAAGTCGGATTGAATTTCGATTCGGACACCGGACTTATCACCAGCGGCGAGGGCGGGTTCGCTTCGGAGGAGGACATCGAAATCGTCCTTTTGGTCCGTGAGGCCGACGGAACCTCGGCGACGCCAGCGCTGGCCCTCGAAAGGGAGTCGGGCGTGCCGGTGCTGCCGAGCTTCAGGATCATCGCCAATTCGCCTCCCGGGGATTCGCCGACTCCCCTGGCCACCGTGTACGGGGCTCCCGACGCCAGGATAACACCCATCGACGTGGCAACCGGCTTCATCGATTCAGATACAGGCGACCTGCTGACCTTCGCGGTGGAGGGGTTGGACGACACCGGACTTACGTTCGACGGCGTGGACATGATCACCGGCAGGTTGAACACCCGGAACGACGTGAATGTCACCGTGACGGCCATGGACCGGCACGGCGCGACCCGTTCGGTCGAATTCACCATCGATCCGAACGAGCCGCCCGCGGAGTCGGGCGGTCGGCCGACGAATGAAATTTTGACGCCCGGCGTTCCGTTGACCGTTGGTGACAACGCGATCGACGTGAAGCCCGCTTTCGAAGATCCCGACGGCGATTCCCTGACCTACGCCGCGGTGGCTAACGGGATCCCGTCCGGATTGATGGTCGACCCCACGACGGGTTTGATTACGGGGATATTCAGTGACTCGGATCCGAGATCTTTCACGGTTTCTGCGTCGGATCCCGAGGGCCTGACTGTTTCGCACACCTTTGATATCTCGGTCAATTCCATACCGACATTCGATAATTCGAATCCCATTCCGAATATACGAGTGAACAGAGGGGATAGCATAGCCCCCATCCAGGTGGCGGGGTCCGCCACGGACGAGGTTCGCCGATTTCGCGATCCCGATTCCGGGGCGGTGCTGAGT
>JANQKA010000134.1 GCA_028281405.1 Hasllibacter sp.
CTGTCCTCCGACCGGCCCGCTCCGCGGCAACGGAGGTCATCCTTCCGGCCCGGTTTCCCTCGGCACCAGCGGCGCGGGAGCGATTCAAACCGCGTTTGACACGAGGACACCCCAAGTTCGTCGCCTTCGAATCGTCCTCTCAACGCTTCGGTCCACCTCATCGGGATTCCAGTTCACAGCCGCGGCGGTAGTTTTGACTTGGGTGCGGCAAGGATGTTGACATACATGGCGGTACTTGAACGAATGGAGAATGAAAATCTTGGGGCTAAAAGTGGAGGCATTCAGCAAGGATAACCCGAAATCCGAAAACGACTTGAAGGATGGCGGAAGCATGCTTCGCGCGCGAAGTGGAGGATTCCGCACGACATCAAGGCGGATTTCAGAAGCGCGGGCATTCTCGAAGGAGGGCGCGTGGTGTTCAACATCGGAGGTGGCAAGTATCGGTTGATCGTTCGATTCGATTACGAAGCCGGGATCGGAAACGTTCTCTTCGTCGGAACCCACGGGCAGTACGACTAAATCAACGCGGAGGCAGTGTGATGACGCGCCAAAACAGAATCCGACCCATTCGTTCCAAACAGGATCTCGTGGCCGCCACCGCCCGCATCAACGTCCTCATGGACAAGGAAGTTCGCTCCCCGGAGGAACACGACGAGTACCTCGTGCTCGCGGACCTCGTCAATTCCTACGAAGCCGAGCACTATCCGGCTCCGGAGCTTTCTCCCCTCGATGTGCTCGAATTCCACTTGGAACGGCTCGAAATGACCCCCGACGACTTGGCGTCGCTGATCGGAGGCCGCACCAAAGCCTCCGAAGTGCTCCGGGGCGAGCGCGAGTTGACTTTGAGCATGGTCCGGATCCTGCACCGGCACTTCAAGATTCCCGCCGATTGGTTGCTCCCAAGCGGTGAAGGGCCGCCGACAATTCCCGATTGGGTCGACCTCGACCGATTTCCCGTGGCCCAGATGGCCAAACGGGGTTGGATCAAGGAAACCAGCGACCTCGGGGACCGGGTGGAAGAGACCGTGATGGACCTCGTCGGCGGCGCCGGTGGCCGGGACGCACTTCCCCAGGCGTTTTTCCGCCGAAAATCCGGCGCGCGCAGGAACGCCCGCGTCGACCACCAAGCCTTGCGGGCGTGGTGCCTGCATGTGCTTTGCCAGGCCCGCCGCGCCGGGTTGGAAGGCATCCATCGGGCCGGGACCATCAATCCGGAGTTTCTGCGGGACACCGCGCGGCTCAGCGCTTTCAAAGAGGGTCCGAAACTCGCGCGGGAAAAGCTCGCCAGGCACGGCATCGCATTGGTGACCGCGTCGGCCCTTCCGAACACCCACCTCGATGGGGCGGCGCTCTGGACCGTCGAGGACGTTCCCGTGGTTGGCATGACCCTCCGGAACGACAAGCTTGACGGTTTCTGGTTCTGCCTTCTCCACGAGCTCGCCCATCTCGGACGCCATTTCCCGAACGGGAGCGGCGAGGTGTTCATGGACGATCTTCGGCCCGGAGGCGAGGGACACGAGCGGGACGGGGAGCGCGAGCGCGAGGCGGACGAGTGGGCGCGCGAGGCTTTGATCCCGTCGCGTTATTGGTCCGGCCGCCCCGCGCGGGACAAACCGACCCGACGAAACGTCCTTTCGCTCGCTCGCGAGGCCGACGTTGACCCAGCCGTCGTGGCGGCACGCATCCGCCACGAGCGGAACAACAATCGGATTTTGCCACAATTCGTCGGCGCGGGGAAAGTGCGGCGGATGCTGATGGAGGAAACCTCTTGGGATTTCGGGCGGGATGTCAGTCCGCCCCAAAGCACATGAACCGCGGCATCTTCCCGCGCCGCGCTCTCACGCCTGGAATGCGCGCGGCGAGCGAGATGCGGTTGCCCTGGCCCTCCCCGCCTGGCGCGGAGCTTGAACAATTGGTCATGATCGATGGCGAATTCCGCGCCGGACGGCGACTGTCGTCGAGCCTTGGGATGGCGCGGCGATGATGCCCGACTTCCGAAGCATCCCCGCAACTCGGCGTTTGGAAACTTCGCAAAATCTGCGAGCGAAGGCCGCGCGAATGTTGAAGCCGCGCATCGGGGCGGCGGGTTCCACGCGCCGAGGGGATTGGAGGGCACTCCCGCGGCGAACCGAGCCGATTCAAGTCGGAACAATCGAAGCCAAGATTCCGCTTCACGAACGCGCGCCACGAGTTCCGACTTGCCTTC
>JANQKA010000158.1 GCA_028281405.1 Hasllibacter sp.
CGCCACGCGATTCGATTCACGAGGATCCGAAATTTGTGTTCCCAGAGGACCGTGCGGAGTGATCCTTCTCGACACGAACGTTGTATCGGAGGTTTTGGATCCGGATTCGAATTCGGTTGTTCCGGCTTGGGTCAGAGGAAACAATTCTGACGACTTGTATCTTGCCGCTGCTGGAGTCGCCGAGATGTGGCGGGGCGTCACAACAATGCCGAGGGGTAAAAAGCGCGAATGGTTGGCCGCGAAAGTCAGAATCTTGGTTAGGAATAAATTCGATGGTCGGGTGTTACCGTTCGATCCCGGGGCAACCTTCATGTTCGGCGCAATTTGGTTGCCAAGAAGCCCGGAGGACGGCCAATCGGCATGTTCCATTGCCTGATCGCCGCGACGGCCAACGTTCGCGGGGCCGCGTTGCCACCCGCGACGTGTGCGATTTCGAGGGATGTGGCGTGGAGGCGGCCAACACTTGGAATTTCAATGTGAGGGCTTGGCCAATGTGGATGAAGGGACGCGGGGCACGGGGCGCCGATGGCGCACGTCCTCTGCTGGATGGGAAACCGCGGTGACCAAAAGCCATGTGGACACGCCTCCATGCTCTCCCCGGGTGGCGATCGCCGCCGGCAGGCGATCAAACTGGAAGCGCCACGGCGCCGGGTCAAGGTTTTCGCCCCGACCGCTGGCCGATGAACGATTCGGCCACCCGTCCATCGAGCGAAGAGCGGTTCACGCCCGAACCGGGCGCGGCCAAAGGTGCAATGCCCGGACATTGGAGGATGGTTCGGTCGAACCATGCCGGACATCCATGCGCGGTCGAGATGTGTGGAGCTACTGTTCCGCCACAATTGGATGTGGCCGTCATGAAGGCGTTCCGCGCGAGCGTGATTGGGGCGTTGGGCGGGATTCGTTTGAAATCCGTCACTCGGAGGGTGCCTCAACGGGAGTCTCATTCGTCTGGGACAGTACGCCATCGCCGTCCGGGGCGGGGTTCTTCGAGAAGCCCCCCGACCGTGCCTCGGCGTCGAGGGGAGGCCCGAGGACGGAGGCGGGTTGCCAATGACGTCGCCGGATGACGGCCAAAGCGAATTCGTGGATTTCGAGACTTGCGCGCGGCGCCCGTTCGGAAAAGAGACGCCGCCTTGGGAAGCGCCGCGATGAGGATCCGGCGGTGGCGAAGGCTGGTCCGGCGCGGGATTGGTATCGCCAACGTGGCCGAAGCAGGTTCCGATTCGTGCCGTCGTGAACGCGGTGGGCACCAGCGTTTGGTGGGCTTCCCGGCAGGTATCAACGGCCTTCGTGGCGTGGAATCGACATCGGAAGGGTTGTGCCCGTGGGCACCGTAGCGTAGAATCGGGAAAACAGTTGGAGGTCATCATGGCCAGTCTCATGATTCGCAATTTCGACGAAGTTCTGAAGCGTCGCCTTCGCGTCCGCGCGGCCGAAAACGATCGGTCGATGCAGGACGAAGCGCTGGAAATCCTGCGCAAGGACCTTACAAGGAGTTTGGAATCCGAGGACGCGGTCACGGTGATCAAGCGCCGATTCGCGGACCTTGGCGGGGTGAGGCTCCACCTGCCGCCACGCGATTCGATTCACGAGGATCCGATATTCGTGTTCCCCGAGGATTTCGAGGAGTGATCCTTCTTGACACGAACGTTGTATCGGAGGTTCTGGATCCGGAATCGAATCCGATAGTTCTGGCCTGGTTCAATGGTCACAAATTATCAAACTTGTATCTTAGTGCAGTTGGAGCGGCCGAGATGTGGCGGGGCGTCACCACAATGCCGAGGGGAAAGAAGCGCGAATGGTTGGCCGCGAAAGTCAGAAACTTGGTAAGGAATGATTTCGATGGTCGGGTGTTGCATTTCGACCGCAGGGCAGCCTTCATGTACGGCGATATTTGGGCGGATCGAAAGGCTCAAGGACGGCCGATCAGCGTGATCGATTGCATGATCGCAGCGACGGCCAACGTTCGCGGGGCCGCGGTCGCCACCCGCAACGTGTCCGATTTCGAGGGATGCGGGGTGGAAATTATCAATCCTTGGGAATTCAAGGTGCGCCGCCGATCATTTTGAGCTGCCCGGCTTCGGATATCGCGCGCCACGAAATCATCCGGCCATCCGGGTTGGTTGGACGGGAAGGGATGCGGGATGAGGGGACTTGGCGGGGCCCGCTCGTGAGCTACGGTGAATACCGGCCGTTGCGCGTCGTACGTTGGAGGATCGTGAAGATGATCTCCCGGGACGGAGGAGGCGACCCGAATTGACACGGCCCGGCCATCCCGTGGAGGGTGAGCGGATGCCCATCTTGACCCACCTCTCACCGGAAGCGACATTCGCGGACGTCGGACTGTCGGGGATTATTGAAACCGCCGCCGGGGGGTGCATCACGGGGAACTACATCCTTCATCACGATCCCATGATCGACGGGGGACGGAGCGGCTCCGGTCAAGCCGGAAGCGCGCGGAGCCATCCGGCGAACGATGACGTGGGTGTCGGCGGCGTGTATCCGTTCTTCGTCCTGTTCGCCAATCAGCCCTACCGGGACAAGCCTCGTCTCTTCTTCGAATACCCGAAGGTAGACGAGGTGATTCGGCTTGATCCACGACTGACCAAGATGCTCCGCCGTCTTGCTTCACGGGGCGGCAACCCCGCACATGCGGAGAGTGGCATCCGAACAACACCTTGTATCCGGGTGAGGATTGGCCGTGTCCGCGGCGCGCGCGAACTCCGCCCGTCCCGGCGGGGAGCTCGGGTAGCCGCCTGCGGGTTACCCATGGCTCCGCGGGGCGGCCTGGCCCATCATGGCTGGGAGGATCGGCGAGAGGCTCCCGACACGCTGAACGCCGTCGGGCGCGGCCGGAAATCGTCGGCAATGTTGGCGACCTCCACGATTCCCGTGACTGACTGGATGGGATTTCTCGGTGTCGGGGGGGAATCCCACCGGGCGAATCATGGCCCGGCGCGGTGGGGGAGGTGGAAATT
>JANQKA010000161.1 GCA_028281405.1 Hasllibacter sp.
CGCGGCATGACGGAAGTGGCCGCGTTCTACCGTTTCGCCCCGCTCGGGGATCCCGCCCCGATGAAGTCCCCGCTCCAATCGCTTTGCGACGGCGCGGGCGTTCGAGGCACGATTCTCCTTGCCCACGAGGGAATCAACGGCGCGGTCGCGGGCACGCCCGACGGCATCGCGACGGTTATCTCCCATTTGGAAACACTGCCGGGATGCGCCAACCTCGCTCCGCGCGTGAGCGGGGCCGGTGAGATGCCCTTCGGCCGGATGCGCGTGCGCCTCAAGCGGGAGATCGTCACCATGGGCGTCCCGGACGCCGATCCCACCCGCGCCGTCGGAACCTATGTGGATCCCGAAGAGTGGAACGATCTCATCGGGCAACCGGACGTGGTCTGCGTGGACGTGCGGAACGATTACGAGGTGGCGATCGGATCGTTCGCCGGCGCCGAGAATCCCGAAACCGCCCGGTTCGGGGAATTTCCCGGTTGGTGGGCCGCCAACCGGGAGAGATTGCGCGGAAAGCGGGTGGCGATGTTCTGCACCGGCGGCATTCGCTGCGAAAAGGCCACCGCGCTTCTGCGCCACGACGGCTTCGACGCGGTCCACCATCTGAAGGGCGGCATCCTGCGGTATTTGGAGGAAGTCCCGGAGCGTCGCAGCCTTTGGCGGGGCGACTGCTTCGTGTTCGATGAACGCGTCGCGGTGACCCACGGGCTGAAGCCCGGCGATCATTTCCTGTGCCGTGCCTGCCGGCGCCCGCTCCAGGAGCGGGACGGGAACCGACCCGAATTCGAGGACGGGGTGAGTTGCCACCGGTGCCTCGGCGAATTCACGGAAACCCGGCGCGCGCGGTTCCGCGAACGCCAGAGACAGGTCGAACTCGCCCGCGCCCGCGGCGGACGCCACCTTGGCGCGGACTCCGCGGCGGGGAGGGCTTGACCGAGCCGCGGCCCGCCACGGGACCGCGGCCAGCGAATGGAAATCCGGAAATGGAAATCGAAACCCGAACGGCGCTCGTGACCGGGTCGGCCGGCTTCATCGGAATGCACCTCTGCGAGGCGCTGCTGAACGAAGGCTGGACGGTCGTCGGCGTCGACAGCATGAACGAATATTACGACAGGGCGCTGAAGGAGGCGCGGCACGACCGCCTGTCCGGATACGACCGCTTCACTCCAGTCGTAGGCAAGGTGGAGGATCCCGGCCTCCTGATGGATATCTTCGCCCAGCGCGGGCCGGAGGTGGTCGTGCATCTCGCCGCGCAGGCCGGCGTCCGCTACTCCAAGGAGAATCCGCGCGCCTACATGGAGGCCAACCTGGTCGGAGCGTTCGAGCTGCTCGAGGCCGCGCGCGCGTGGCCGCCCAAGCACACGCTGATGGCCTCGACCTCGTCGGCCTACGGCGCGAACACGGAAATGCCGTACAAGGAGACGATGCGCGCCGACCACCAGATGAGTTTCTACGCGGCGACAAAGAAGGCCAACGAGGCGATGGCTCACAGCCACGCGCACATATACGGCATTCCGATCACGATGTTCCGATTCTTCACGGTCTACGGCCCCTGGGGCCGGCCGGACATGGCGCTGTTCAAATTCGTCGAGGCGATTCTTAAAGGCGGGTTGATCGACGTGCACAATCACGGCGACATGGAGCGCGACTTCACTTTCGTGGACGATCTCGTGCGTGGAATCATGTTGTTGGTGGGCGAGGTTCCCGTGATGGGCGAATCCCGCGGGCCGGAGGACAGCCTGTCTCCGGTGGCTCCTTTCCGCGTGGTGAACATCGGCAATTCCTCTCCCGTCCATTTGGAGGATTTCATCGCGGCCGTGGAAAAGGCGCTTGGCCGTCGGGCGAAGAGGAATCCGGTGGACATGCAGCCCGGCGAAATGCGCAAAACCTACGCGGACACGACGCTCCTCGAGCGACTCACGGGATACAGGCCGGTAACCACGGTTGAGGAGGGCGTCAGCCGGTTCGTCGGCTGGTATCGGCAGCATTACCGAGTGTGACTTCGATGACGTCCACTGCGTGACCCCCGACGGCGGATCGCGGCGCGGTCGGCGGGACGCGCGGAAAGCCGGCCCGCCCGCGTTTTCTCCACCCCGGCGGCCCGCGTGGACGTCGTGAGGGCGCGCTCGATTGGCCGTGAGGCCGACGTGGGCGTTTCAGGCCCGCGCGGCGGTCAGACCCCGGTACGGAAGCAAGGCCATCAACGCCAGGGATAGTTTCACGCCCCAATCGGCGACTGCCAGCGACACCCAAAGCGGGGCCTCGGGTCCGAAGCCCAGGAGCGGCGGAGTCGCGTTCGCCCAAGACACGTCGTTCGCCGGTTCGATCCAGACGAGGGCTCCGGAAAACGCGATCGAAAAGAACAGGGCGGTGTCCAACGTGGATCCCGCCAGCGTGGAGGCCAGCGGCGCGCGCCACCAACCGCCGCTCCTCACTCGGTTGAATATCGCCACATCCAATAGCTGCGCCGACAGGAAGGCAATGCCGGACCCGAGGGCGATGCGGAGCGTGACCGCGGGATCGCCGCTCTCCAGAACGATCCGCGTGCCGATCAACGAGCAGGCGACCCCGACGATGAAGCCGGCGAACACGATGCGCCGGGCGGCCGCCGGGCCGTGAAGCCGATTCATCACGTCGGTCACCAAAAAAGCGACGGGATAAGTGAACGCGCCCCAGGTCAGCCAATCGCCGAACAGGAACTGGACGAGCACGTTCGAGGCGACGACGACCGCCGCCATGGCGGCGACTCCGGGAAGGTGGCGCATGGTCGCGATCCGTTTCGACATGACGTGGTTCGAGGAAGCGTGGTCCGCGGCGGGCGGGACGGCCACGCCTAATCCCGCAAGCGGTGGGAATCAATGAACGTGGCTTTCCGGCTCTTCGCCTCGGGTGGAAGCGACCCGCGGCGAAGCGAGGAGCGTCGGTTCACGGGAGACCTTGGGAAGGGGATGTTCCGGAGGATCCCGG
>JANQKA010000199.1 GCA_028281405.1 Hasllibacter sp.
GGGAGAGCCGCCCCGTTTCGAATCCCGTGTGGGCCGGTCGGGGGCGCGCCCCTCCCGACGGGCGTCCGCATCGGTGTTCCGCCCATCGGTCGGTTGGTCTCGGGCGCCGTCGCCGGCACGAACCCCGCCGGGAGAACCGCCCCGATTCGGATCCCGCCCGGGCGGGGCGGGGGAGCCCGCCTCCCGGCGGCCGTCCGCATCGGTGTTCCGCCCATCGGTCGGTTGGTCACGGGCGCCGTCGCCGGCGCAAACTCCGTCGGGGGAACCTCCCTGGTGCGGATCCCGCGAGGGCGGGGCGGGGAAGTTCCCCTCCCCGAGGGCGCCCGCATCGGTGTTCCTCCCATCGGTCGGTTGGTCACGGGCGCCGTCCTGGGTCGAGCCGCCCGCGCCGTAAACATTGAATATGCCCGCGAGCCACGCGACCCGTGTTTTGCCGGGGCCGGGAGGCGCGTCCCCGGAAAGCGCGAAATCCTTCGCGCGCGCGATCCGGGCGATTCCATCCGACATTTCGGGCGCGGCGCCGGGCGCGCCGGTACCCGCCGCGAGTTTTTCGGCCGCGCCGACGTATCCGTCGAGGAAATCCTCCTCCACGGATTGATCCAGTCCGGGAACGCGGTCCGCGGGGCCGCGCACCTTCAGAAATTTGTTGACCGAGAAATTCTCGGCGAATTCCTCGCCGATGTGGAACGTGGACGCCCGCACCAGCTTGCCGTTGAACAGGAAGTAGAATTGCCCCTCGGTGAGGCCCTGCAATTCTTCGAGCCGGACACGTTCGACCTCCACGAAGGACGCGTCCATGCGGTCCACCCATTTGGTTTCCCCGGCGAAGCCCGGTCGGGCGACATGCCCGGACGCGACCGACACGGTCGCCTTGCCGAGCATTTGTTGGACGAAGCGGATGGTCCTGTCGCCGTCAACCGTCTTGCCGACGGCCAGAAGGGAGGCGTTGGCCGCCGCGGTCTCCGCGATCTGGCCGTTGATGGAGTGCATCGCGGCCATGTCCTGTCCGGCGACGATGATCATGAATCCGAGGGACCGCGCCTGGGCCATCATCACGTCTATCCCCTTGACCATGTAATAGCCGGCTTCGTCGAGCACGACGATGAAGGGCGAGGGCGCGCGGGTCTGCTTCGCCTCCACGATCTCCCGCCGGGATCCCCGCAGCGAGAAGCCCGCCGCGTTGCCCATCATGATCTTCGCGAGGGTCACGACGATCTTGCCGCAGTTCTGCATTTCGTCGGGGGCCTTCTGCAGGGCGGGCAGCAGCACGACCAGGATCCGGCGGTTGAGAACGACGTCCTCCATGTCGACCTCGCCCAGCGGGGTCCGGAAGATGTGGCCGTATCCGTCCGCGAGCGATCCCAGCGGCTTGGTGAGCTGCATGCTCAGGAATCCGTATTGCTCGTTGGTTTTGGCGTCCTGCTCGTCGCCGTTCATCGCCTTCTCGACGGAAAATCCGGGAAGGGTGTCGAAGAAACCCTTCATCGCCAGCCTCGCGGCGGTGGACAATTCGCCGTTCAAGGCCCTGAGATACAATTCGATCAAGCCGGCGCGGCTTCTCAGCTCCTCCCACGCGTCCTCCGGGACATCCGCGAGTTTCACGATTTTCTGGCCGCGGAGTTTGTCCTTGTCGAATCCCCTTCCCAAAAACAGGAAGTCCCGGACGGTCTGCACGTTGAGCAGGATGTCGCCGCAGTCGCGCAGCTCGCAAAGTCCCATCATCATCGCCGTGACCAGGGAGACCGCCCGGGATTTCCACATGTCTCCTCCCGTCCCCGTGTCGCCCATCAGCGACACGACGATGTTCATCAGTTGATCCGGGGATCCTTTCGCGAACGGGTTGAGGGTGTTGGATTGCGTCGCGGGACCTCCGGCGGGCGCGTCCGGGTCTCCGCCGGGATCGGTGAAATTCAGGACACGGAGATCGTCCTCGCGGCCGAACCGCTTGCACAGCGTCCAGGCGCGGGCGTGGAACTCGACCGAGCCCTTGCCGTCGATGAACATGAAGCCGGAGGACCACATCAACGTCTGCGAAACGATGCCGATCAGAAGTTCTGTGTTGTGGGTTACGATGTGATTCTCCATCACATAGAGGCCGTCGCCGCGGTCGATCTCGACGCAGGACATCTCCACCTTGTCTTCGAGGGGCTCGATTCCTGTGATCTCGAGTCCCATGTCGTTTGGAAAGCGGCACGCGCCGGCCCCTGGATGGATTTCGAAGACGCGGGGCGTCATGAACTCGACGTCCATACCGCCGCCGTCCATACCGCCGCCGCGTCCGGCGAAGGAGGTGGCGACGCCGCCGAGGGACCAGGCGAGCCGCTTGAGCCCCGCCGCGTCCTCCGGCCCGAGGCCGCGGACCCTCGGGCCGTGATCGGTGACGGTGGTGTCCGCCGACTTGGCGCGCAGGTAGGCCGCGAGGAAACCGCGGCGGTCGGCGGGGGTTCCGACAACCGATGGCATGTATCCGAGCGAGGCCATTCCTCTTTCCGCGGCCAAACGGGCGTGGGCGTCGGACAATTCCTCCCCGCGCGGGGCGCGCCCTTCGTGGGGAGCGGCGAGGGGAACGCATATCTCGACGCCTCCGCCGTGCAGTCCGCGCAGGATGCCCAGGTCGCGGGCCTCCATGATCCGCCCCCGCTCGCCCGAGTCGAACGGCGCCGTGGAACCGGGCCCGGGCCGCGTCCTGACGTGCCAGAGATGGTCGCGGGAACAGTCCGCCGAGCGTCCGTCGGAAAAGTGCAGGCGCACGCCGGGAACCGCGCCTTGGCGGTGGACGGACAACACCGTGGAGAACCCGCCGTCGGGATGGCAGATCCTCGCGCCGGGAACGAGGTCCGCGTTCGCGACCCAGCCCCGGGGCGTCAGCACCAGGGTGTTCATCGGCAACGCTTTGCCGGATCCGGTGGTTCCGATGAAAAAGCCGTGGCGCCGGGCGTCGCCGTTTTCGATCCAGAGTTCCTCGAGCGAGCGCTCGTCCCTTCCGAGGTGCAGAATTCCGGAGGCGTTTTTGTATTGGCCGGGGCGGCCCGGCTTGGGCGAACCGTAGTCCACGCCGCCCCAGCCGACCGGAGCCCTGAAGGGCAGGCGGCGCCTGACCGACGACGCCCACAAGTAGAACGCCGGGCACAGGAACCCCGTGACGATGAAGGTCCAGGGCATGAGGATCAGCAGGCAGGCGGCGGTAAGCATCGCCGCCGTGACCGTGTCCGGCCGGGTCATGAAGTCCCGCACCCGCGCGCCGGTTCCATTGACCGGCCGGCGGACCGCGCCGGGGGCGACCGCCTCGTCTTCGGTGGGGAGCGACGGCCGGGATTCGGAGAACGCGCTCATCGGGGACGTCCTCTCAATCGTCGTTGATGGTCGCCAGGATGGCGGCGTTGACGATCGCGTCGCGGCCCGCCGTCTCGAGGAGCAGGTAATTGACGCGGGCGTTCAGGGCGAGGAGGCGGTGGAGTTCGTAGAGCCAGGCCTTCTCGTTCATGCCGCCGGTGTTGGCGAGTGTTTCCAGCCGCTCCCCGGCCGGGGCGTGGTTCCACATGGTCAGTATGTCGAGCTGCTGGAGCTCGGACAGTTTGTCCGGCACGTCGCGGGCGTAGGCCGAGTCGGCGGCCATTCCGCGGAAGGTTTCGACGGGCGGGCCTTCGATCACCGCCGCGCGCAGGCCAAGGACCATTTCGATCGACTCGGCGGCCGCCCGCAGGCGCGAGGCTTTCTCCTCGTTCCTCGCGATCCGGTCGAGGCCGAGCGGCGTCAGGCGCTCCTCCGCGGTGACTTCCCGCTCCGGGGTGGAGTCGAGCGCGTTCCGAACGATGACGCCGGCGAGTTCCGACAGGTCCGGATCGGAAAGATCGATCGTCGGGGAGTCGAGCAGGAGGCCCCAATCGGTGGTGGCGCGTCCGCTGCCGCCGAAGCCGGCGAATTCGTCCCTTTGGTCGGCCACGTGTTTCGACAGGTTGGCGCCTCCGAGCCGGACGGCGGGATGATCGCCCGCCACCCATTCCGCGACGCCTTCGGTGACGGCGTCTCCGGAAGCTTCCGCGGGGGGCGGGGTCAACCGGGAGTCGTCGGATCCGAAGAGGTCGACGATGAGGCAGGACGACGGATTCGGGTCGTATTCGCCGCTTTCGGCGGCGGCGCGGAATTCGTCGCGCAGTCGGTTGACGGCGTTGATCTGGGCGGCGTCCTCGATTCTTCCCTCCGCTTCGACGCGCATCCGCTGATGGTTCGCGCTCTCGCGGGCGTGCCGCCTGAGGGCCTCGATCAGCTTTTCCGTGTTGATGTCCGAATTGGCGTTCAATTTTCCGGTCTGCCATTCGACCGAGGAGCCCGTCAGGTCGCGGGTCATCCGGCCCTCGTCCCTCATGACTTCGAGGGTCTCCAGGTGAAACGCGCGGATCGCGGCGCAGGGGCAGGAACCCGCCTCGGCGGCGGCCGCGCCGAGGAGCAGGGCCAGGAGCGCGCCGAGGCACGGTCCCGCCGGCGCGCCGAACGAGAAGCCGGCGCGCGGCGGGACATTCGTCGCGGAAGCCGCGGAGATGTTCGTTCCGGAGTGTTTCATCGGTTGGATTCTCCTTTGATCGCGTTCCAAATCGATTGGATCGGGGATTGGATTCCGCCCGGGGATTTCGATTCGCTCCCGGCGGAGGGGCTGTTGGCGTGACGGCCGCCCGAAGGCGCGGGAGCCGTCCGCGCGGCGGCGCGACCGCGGTCCGGACGGTCGGCGGAGGTGGCTGGAATTGGAGGGGCGGCGGCGCGGCGCCGTGCGGGACGCGGGTCGCTGGGGAGGTTCAGCAAGCCGAAGCGGTCTTCGAATCTGGGCAGTCCGGGGGAGGCGCGGGCGACGATCCGGTCCATCGATCCGACCGGGCCACTGGTCGGCTCTTCGAATGTCTCGCGGGCGAAGTCGCAAATCGCCCGTTCGACTCCCGAGTCCAGAGTCAGGGTGGCGCCCAATCCGGATTCGAGTTCGGCGAGGAAGTCGCCGATCACGCCTTCGAGGCCGGATCCTTCCAAACTCCTCCGGTCTCCGGAGAACACGTCGAGATCGGCGGACAGCAGGCCGTCCAGGCAGGAAAGGTCGGCCACGGCGGCCGGGGTCCGGATGGAGGCCTCCGCGCGGGCGACGCCGCTCTCGATGGACCGGCGCGTGGCGTCGGCGACGATCGACTTCGAGGCGTCTCCGCATTGATCGGACATGGTGTCCCTTATCCAGCCCGTTTGGCCGCCAACCGGTCCCGCGGCCAAGCATACGGCGGCGGCCAGCGCGGGAAGGTGTCTGTTCTTCATGGGTTCGCTCCTTCGGGGAATGTCGTGGGCGCGGACACGCGCGGCGTCGGGAAAGCGCGTCCGGCGTCCGGCCTCAACCGGGGCAGGGGAACGTTTCCGTGGACAAGTGGCGCCCCGCGGGGATTTATCCGCGGATATGACCACGGCGCGTGAACACGGACCGGGCGTCCGCGGTCGATCGGCCGTTCGCAGGGGCCATGACCGAGGCCGATGGCCCGTGTGGATGGCGCCTGGAAAGCGGAGATGACGATCCAATGGGTGTGTGTCCCCGCGAATGACGCCGCCGCGTGTCGGGGATCTCCGCAGTGGACCCGGGCGGCGGGCGACCTTGGTTCCGTCTCTCTGATCGTCCCGCGTGGCAGGACGGGTCTCAGCCGCTGCGATGGAAACTGGTCGACACCGCGGAGAGGTATGTAGATGGATGGTCTCGGACGCTGGAATCCGGCTTCCGGCGACGCTTGCACCACACCAGGATGTTCCGGGCAACCACGGGATGCGCCGCTGCCGAGATTTTTTGAAGGAGCAGGTTGACCGCGCAGAGCTTGGTAGATATTTGACTGATGAGCTGGGAGGTATCATTCTGTGCTTGGCCCTGATTCCGGGGAAGCGCTGCCGATTCGGGGCATTTGCCTCAGGGTCT
>JANQKA010000206.1 GCA_028281405.1 Hasllibacter sp.
GACGCCTCCAAGCCCCATATTCGGGGGCAGAACGAAAGGGTTCAGAGATGTTCATCCAAACCGAATCCACGCCGAATCCGGCGACGCTCAAGTTCCTTCCCGGCCAAGTCGTGCTCGAGGCGGGCACCGCAGACTTTCCCAATGCCGAAGCCTCCGGCGGATCCCCCCTCGCGCGGCGTCTCTTCGACGTGAAGGGCGTCACGGGAGTGTTTTTCGGAAACGACTTCGTGACCGTCACCAAGGACGACGGAATGGTGTGGGACCATCTCAAGCCGGGAGTCCTTGGCGCGATCATGGAGCATTTCCAATCGGGGGCTCCCGTGATCGAGGGCGAATCCTCCGCCGGAGCCGGGGGCCACGCCGACCACGACGGGCCCGACGCCGAGGTCGTCGTCCAGATCAAGGAACTGCTCGACACCCGCGTGCGCCCCGCCGTCGCCCAGGACGGCGGCGACATCACGTTTCACGGCTTCGAACGGGGAGTGGTCTACCTGCACATGCAGGGCGCCTGCGCGGGCTGCCCCTCGTCGACGCTCACGCTGAAGATGGGTATCGAGAACCTGTTGCGGCACTACATTCCGGAAGTGCTCGAAGTGCGCCCGGTGGCGGCGTGATCATGACGGAAAGCGTCGTCGTCGAGAACATCAACACGCCCGGCCGGACCGAATCGGTGCGGGCCGACAAGTACAACGCCATGCGCGACGCGATGTTCGCGGTCATGAGCGATGAAGGAATGACCGCGAAGGCGATCAAGGAGGCGGCCCTGCCCCACCTGCCCGAGAACCTGTTTCCGAGAGGCTCCACGTCGGGGTGGTGGATGAAAACCGTGCAGTTGGACCTCGAGGCGAAAGGGCTGATTCGGCGGCACCCCACCAAGCCGCTGACATTCTCCCGGACGTGAACCTGACGCTCGGCTTCGACACCTCCGCCGGTGGCGTGGAGGCGGTCCTGATGGATGGCGGCTCGGTCCTGTCGGAACGCCGGGAGGAGATGGAGCGCGGTCAGGCGGAGGCGTTGTTTCCGATACTTGAGGACATGCTGGCGGGGGCAGGAGCCTCCTGGCGGGATTTGGCGAGGATCGGGGTCGGCAGCGGCCCGGGGAATTTCACCGGAATCCGGATCTCGGTCGCCGCGGCGCGGGGGCTGGCTTTGTCGCTCGGCGTTCCCGCCATCGGAGTAACGGGGTTCGAGTCGTTGATCGAGGGCCGGGAGGCCCCGGCCCTCTGCCTGCTTCCGGCCCGGGGTGAGCGGTTCTACGCGCAGGTTATGTCGTCCGGGGAGGAATTGTCCGCGCCCCTGCCGTTGACGACGGACGACCCGTTGCCCGATCTGTCCGGCTTGGCCGATCCCGTTTCCATCGGGCCGTCGGGTTGGGAGCCTCCGGCCCGCGACTGGCGGCCGGTCACGGCTCACATCCGGGTGGAAAGGTCGCTCGCCGTCGGCGCCGCGCTCCGCGCCCGGCGGATCGGATCGACCGGATCCCGTCCGGCGCCGCTCTACGTCAAGCCCGTGAACGCGTCGCTTCCTTCGGAGGCGCCGCCGACGATCCTGCCGTGACGCCCGAAGACCTCGCAGCGCTTCACCGCCGCGCCGCGTCAGGAGGACGGCCGTGGAGCGCGGAGGAATTCGCGCGGATGCTGGACAATCCCGCGACGGTCCTCGCGGCGGGGCCGGAAAGCTTCGCGATCGGGCGGTTCATGGCCGGCGAGGGGGAACTCGACATGATCGCGACGGATCCCGCCCACCGGCGGCGGGGGCACGGTGCCCTCCGCCTGTCCGAGTTCTGCGGCGCGATGCGCGATCTCGGCGCGGAGCGTCTGTTCCTGGAGGTGGCCGAGGACAACCTTCCCGCCCGCGCCCTCTACGCCGGCGCCGGCTGGCGCGAGTTCGGTCGCCGCCGCGGATATTACGCCCGGGGCGGAGGCCGGGTCGACGCGGTCCTGATGTCGTTCGACCCGCGTCCCTCCGCGGCGCGTCCGCCGGGTTAGGGTTGACACGGGGACGCCCCCGCCTCAAATTCGAAGGCCGAACGATCCATGCACCAGGGTCGGAAAACGACCGGCCCGCCCGACCGGGAGACACCGATGATCCACAGACACCGCGCCTTCGGCTCCTTCGCCGCGCTGATTCTGACCGCCGCCGCGGCGGTCGCCGAACCCGCCATGGTCTACGACCTCGGCGGCAAATTCGACAAATCCTTCAACGAGGCCGCGCACAACGGCGCGGAACGCTGGGCCAGGGAGACCGGCAGGTCCTACCGCGAAATCGAGCTTCAGTCCGAAGCCCAGCGCGAGCAGGCGCTGCGCCGCTTCGCCGAGGCCGGCAACAATCCGATCGTGATGGCGGGCTTCGCCTTCGGCTCCAGCCTCCAGGAGGTCGCGGCCGACTATCCGGACACGAAATTCGCGATCATCGACATGGTCGTGGACCAGCCCAACGTCCGCTCCGTGGTGTTCAACGAGCACGAGGGATCCTACCTCGTGGGCATGCTGGCCGCGATGGCGACCGATTCGGACACCATCGGCTTCATCGGAGGGATGGACATCCCGCTGATCCGCAAGTTCGCCTGCGGCTACGCCCAGGGCGCCAAGGCGGTGAATCCGCGCGTGAAGGTGATCTCCAACATGACCGGCACGACGCCGGCGGCTTGGAACGATCCGGTGAAGGGGTCGGAATTGACCAAGGCGCAGATTTCCCAGGGAGCGGACGTGATTTACGCCGCCGCCGGGGGCACCGGCGTGGGGGTTCTGCAGACCGCGGCCGACGAGGACATTCTTTCCATCGGAGTGGACAGCAACCAGAACTACCTGCATCCGGGGGAAGTGCTGACCTCCATGCTGAAGCGGGTGGACAACGCGGTCTACAGCGCCTTCTCCCAGGGGGCCGACCTCGAGACCGGCTTCAACGTCATGGGTCTCGCGAACGACGGCGTGGGCTACGCGCTCGACGAGCACAACGCGGGCCTGATTTCCGCCAAAATGAAGGCGAGCGTGGACGCGGCCTCGGCGGACATAGTCTCGGGCGCGATCAAGGTGCACGACTACACGTCCAGCGACAGCTGCCCGGTTCTGGCGTTCTGAAAGGCAAACGCCGATAGACGATTCGGAAAACGCGCTCCCATTCGGGCGCGCGTTTTTTTTATCGGGCATCGGCGGTCGGGATTGGAATTCCGGGGAGTGAGCCGCCATTCCATCCGCGGAGACGCTCCTTCGGGACCGTGCGATCACGTTCGTTGACCGCCGATTGTCACCCGTGAAGCGCGCCGCCTCAACCCGCGCGAGATGCCGGGGTGCTTCAGCATTCCCGAACGCGGCCGCCTCCACCACGACGCTCACGCCCGCGCGATAAGCAGGGCTAGCAACAGAGTGGACGTCGGGGATCCCGATTCCACCACGTCGCACGCGACCGCGCGATAAGCCGGCGGCGATCAGCCGGTTGGAT
>JANQKA010000233.1 GCA_028281405.1 Hasllibacter sp.
CAATCCCGACACGCCCGGATCCCCGGGTTCGAATTCCATCGGCCTCCGCCCCTACGCCCTCCGCGACGCCTCGGCGGCGGCTCCGAGCGCGGATTCGCCGGCGGCGCGAATCTGGCTCAGGGTCATGCGCGGCGTCAGGGCTTCCGCGGAAACGTTCAGATCAAGCACCGCGCCCGTCGGCGAAGCGAGGGCACGGGCCATGGCGTCGGGAAACTCCTCCGTCCGCTCCACCCGTGCGCCATGGAACCCGTGAGCCCGGGCCAGCGCGGCGAAATCCGGATTGAGCATCGTAGTGCCCGAAACCCGGCCCGGATAATTCCTTTCCTGATGCGCGCGGATCGTGCCGTAAACGCCGTTGTTGACGATGAGAACCACGGGTTGCGCGCCGTGCTGCGCCGCCGTGGCCAGTTCCTGGCAATTCATCTGGAAATCCCCGTCCCCGGCGAAGCACACCACGACGCGCTCCGGATGCGCGATCTTGGCCGCGATCGCCGCCGGAAGTCCGTAGCCCATCGCCCCGGACTGCGGCGCGAGAAGTCGCGCCTGCCCGCCGTATTTCCAGAACTTGTTCGGCCAGACTGTGAAATTGCCCGCTCCGTTGGTCAGCACGGCGTCGTCGGGCAGGATGTCCCGCAAATGCGCGGTCACCGCCGCCATGTCGACGCCGCCGGGTTGCGCGGGCGCGTCGAACCCGGCCTCCCACGCCTCCCGCGCCGCGCGGCGCCATTCCGCCCATCCGCCGGAAACCGGCGAAAGCGCGGCGGCGGTCGCGTTAGGCCCGGCGTGGATGGCGATCTCCGGCTGGTAGATCTTCCCGATTTCGCGGTCCGATGGATGGACATGGATCAGACGTTGGCGCGGATACGGCACGTCGAGAAGCGTGTAGGCGTCGGTTGTCATCTCCCCGAAGCGCGTGTTGACCGCGAGGATCGCGTCGGCCCCGGCGATCAATTCCGCGACCGCGGGAGGCATGCCCACGCCCGCCTCGCCCGCGTAGCAGGGCGAGTGGTTGTCGAATTGATCCTGAAAACGGAACGCGGCGACGACGGGAATGTCCGACTCCTCGGCGAACCTCCGAAGATCCGCGCGCCCCGCCGACGTCCAATTCGCGCCTCCGATCAGGATGAGCGGCCGCTCCGATCTTCCCAGCAATTCGAGCGCGGTCTCCAGGGCGGCTGGGTCCGGCGCGGGCTCCGGAACGCGGATCGGGCCGGCCAGGGCCGGCGTATCCGATCGGGACGACAGCATGTCCTCCGGCAGCGCCACCACCACCGGGCCGGGACGCCCGCCGAGGGCGGTGGTCCAGGCCCTGGCGACGATCTCCGGAAGGCGGTCGATCCGGTCGATCTCCACCGCCCACTTGGCGACCGCGCCGAAAGCGGCCCGGTAATCGACCTCCTGAAACGCCTCGCGCCCCTTCAGATCGGTTCCCACCTGGCCCACGAAGAGAATCATCGGAACGCTGTCCTGCATCGCCGTGTGAACGCCGATCATGGCGTTGGAGGCCCCCGGCCCCCGGGTGACGAAGCAGATGCCGGGGCTTCCCGTCAGTTTGCCCCAGGCGGCCGCCATGAAGCCCGCCCCTCCCTCGTTGCGGCAAAGCACGAAATCGAACCGGCCGACGGTGTCGTGCATCGCGTCGAGCGCCGCGAGGAAACTCTCCCCCGGCACCCCGAAACACTTCCGCGCCCCGAGCGCGGCGAGGCTTTCCACGAGGATCCGGCCACCGTGCCTCATTGGAATTCCTCCGCCTCGAGCCTGAGCAGCACCGCGCCCTGATCCACCTGATCGCCCGGCGCGCAAAGCACCTCCGCGACCGTTCCGTGCCGCGGGGCCGTCAGCGCGTGCTCCATTTTCATGGCCTCCATCACGAGAAGGATCCGGTCCTTCTCGACCCCGTCGCCCGCCCCCACCCGGATCGACCTCACGAACCCGGGCATGGGGGCGGTCAACGCGTCCTCGCCCACCGCGTCCTCGCCCCCTCCCGGAACGTGCCGGCGGAACGCGGGCGTCCTCCCTCCCCGGTGGACGAACACCCGTCGTCCGACGACGGCGGCGCGGGCCTCGGCGGCCCGGCC
>JANQKA010000271.1 GCA_028281405.1 Hasllibacter sp.
GTGGCCGACTTCGCGGCCGACCTGTTCCGCATGGCGCCATCGAGGAGATCGCCGATCTCCCGCGTTTCCAGCATCAGCAGCAACCGTTCGGAATGGTCGTTGATCGGAGCGACGCGCGCGGCGCACCGCGTCTGCGGGCGGCCGCCCGCCGCGACGCGCAAGCCGTCGATGAATAGGGGCGCGTGGTCCAACCGGACGCGTTCCAAGGCGGATTCGAGCCGGGCGTCCGCGCTCAACAAATTCCGGATCGGTGATCCTTCCGCGGCGCGGGAGGATGCCTGAAGAAAATTCTCCGCGGCGGGATTAAGCGCTTCGACGGTGTTGTCCCCGGCGATGACGAGGGCGGCCACCGGAAGCGCGGACCAAATTTCGTCGGGAGCGGTCGCCACGCCGCACCCCGAGGCACGGGGCTGCGGACGGCTTGGGCGGGCGGGAGGTCTCCGTTGGCAATCGCGCCCGGAGCGGGGAACGCTGAACAGCCCCGACCCGGCCGCGGGCCCCCGTTCATTCCGCGGGGATGACCGCGGCCATCGGCGACACGCGGTGGGCGTTTCGCGACCTTTGGGATTGATGCCATCGAAATCGGAGACATTGCGAGTTTTCTGCGGATCGGCGGTGGCCCGATAATTGCGGAGCAACCAAGATTACCCCTACGGGACCCGGCGGGCAAATCATTACCCCTCGCCGCGCCGCGAGCCGCCGGGTTTTCCGGCGGGTCGACTTCCCGGCGCATCCCCGGGCCCGGCGTGTCCCGCCGGTTCGCCCGATTGAATCGATTTCGGAATATGAGCGCCACGGGAGGACGGGGGCGTGCATTCCGCGGCCCCGGCGCCCGATGGACTCGACGTGGCTCCCGGTCGGGAATGCGGGGTCTTGTTCGACGGTTCCGCGGAATCCCCCGCCGGCCGCGGTGATTCCCCGAGCGGGATAAGAGCGCAAGCGATTTGGATTTGAACACAACAACGGTTGACGATTGTGTTCGGCGTCCTTCAAAGATTCTCAATGACCGCAACCCGGCCCGCACCACCGGGCCGACGTTTCCATCAATACCGCCGGCGCTCCACCAGTGGCCGGGGCGACCGGATGAACGACCGAAGCTTGGATTGCCGCCACCGGAACCTCCCGTTAAAACCGGGCCATGCCGCCCGCCATGACCGCGCTTGTAGTCGCCGCCGGAAGCGGATTCCGCGCCGGGGGAGGAGTCCCCAAGCAATACCGGGATCTCGCGGGGATTCCGGTATTGGCCCGGACGGTCGCCCGCTTTGGCGGCGCATCCGAAGTCATCATCGTCATCGGCGCGGACCAGCGAGACCTGTTCGAAGAACGCGTGGCCCCCCATCTCGACCGCGAAGCGCTTGTGGTTACCGGCGGCGCCGACCGGGCGGACAGCGTGCGGGCGGGATTGGCCAGGGCATCATCGCCCCGAGTGTTGATCCACGACGCGGTCCGCCCGCTGGTGTCGGACGCGGTAATCGCCGCGGTCGCCGAGGCCCTCGACCGCGGACCCGCCGCCGCTCCCGCGGTTCCGGTCGTCGACGCGCTCTGGCGCGGCGGCGAGCGCATCGCCGAAATCGTCGACCGGTCCGCGCTGAACCGCGCGCAAACCCCCCAAGGATTCCACACCGATGTGATCAGGAAGGCGCACGAAACACACGGGAACGGCGCGCTCGACGACGCCGCGGTGGCGGTCGCCGCCGGAATCCCCGTGGAGATCGTTCCCGGCGACGACCGCAACATCAAGATCACCCGTCCCGGGGATTTCGATCTGGCGGCGCGGTTCCTGAACGCCGAAACGCGGGTTCCGGACATACGGCTCGGCAACGGCTTCGACGTTCATCGTTTCGGACCCGGCGATCATGTCACCCTTTGCGGCGTGAAGGTGCCCCACGACCGCGGCCTGGTGGGCCATTCCGACGCCGATGTCGGTTTGCACGCGGTCACGGACGCGATCTATGGAGCCTTGGCGCGGGGCGACATCGGACGCCATTTTCCTCCGGACGACCCGCGGTGGGCCGGAGCGGACAGCCGCGGCTTCCTGTCCCACGCGGCGGGTCTCGCGCGGGATGAGGGCTACACGGTCTCCAACGTGGACCTGACACTTGTATGCGAGCGGCCGAGGATCGGTCCACACGCCATCGAAATGACGGACACGATCTCCCGGATCCTCGGCGTGGACGCCAACCGCGTGTCCGTGAAGGCCACCACATCGGAGCGTCTCGGATTCACGGGCCGCGGAGAGGGCATCGCCGCTTTCGCGACGGCCGCGTTGGCGCGACCATGACCCGTGCCCCGCTCCATCGGCCGTGCGGACCGCGCCGCCGGGCTCGGTTGCCCCGAACCCCTTGAGGCGTGCGGGACGGCGCGCACCTGCGGGCGACGCGGCGGATACGGGTGTCCTGGCCCGTCGAGATGAAGAGAGTCGTTCACTTCGAAGCCGGGTGGACCCGTTCGGATCCCTGTCGGACCTCCGCGCCCCGCGCGATCCAGGTGGTCGGCCCGACGGCCGGCGGCCCGGCATCCGTGGACCCCGCGCGACCGCGCCTTCGGAATGGATTCCAAGGCCGCTACGGTCATCCCCGTTCCCAACCCCGTGGACGAACCATGATTGATCCATCGCCCCTTTCGCGCGGCGAGGCGCGCCGGAAGATGGGTACCGTCGGCGCGGAAACACCATTCGCGCGGGCCGCGATTTCGTCATACGGTCATCCCAGACCCACCTCCGCCATCACACCCATGGAGACGTCATGACCCGACTCATCATCTCTTGGTTCGGCGCGGGATACCTGCGCCCCGCCCCGGGCACCTGGGGTTCCGCCGCCGCGATTCCTTTCGCGTGGCTCATTCACTGGGCGTCGGGGTTTCCGGGCCTCGCGCTCGCCACCGCCGCGGTTTTCCTCATCGGTTGGCGGGCGACCTTCCTCTACATGAAGGAAACCGGCCGGGACGACCCCGCCGAAGTCGTCGTGGACGAGGTCGTCGGGCAATGGATCGCGCTCTGGCCCGTGTCGCTCGGCCTGTGGATGGCTGACATCGGATCGGGCGTTTTTCCATGGCCGGGGTGGGTTGCCGGCTTCCTGCTCTTCCGCCTGTTCGACATATGGAAGGTCGGACCCGTCGGTTGGGCCGACCGCAGGCCCGACGCACTCGGGGTGATGCTCGACGATGTGTTCGCGGGGATTTTCGCGGCAGTCGGCGTCACGGCGCTCGCCTACCTATTCCACTGATGATCCCAATGAACGCGTCCGATTTCCTCGACCTCGCCCGAACCAAAGGATTGACCGTTTCGGCCGCGGAAAGCTGCACCGGTGGGATGGTGGCGGCGGCCTTGACCGATATCCCGGGATCGTCCGACGTGTTTCTCGCGGGCGTCGTCACCTACTCGAACGCCGCCAAAACCGCGTTGCTCGGCGTCCCCGCCGAGTTGATCCAGAGAACGGGAGCGGTTTCCGAGGAGGTCGCCGCCGCCATGGCCGAGGGCGCGCGCGTCCGCGCCTTCAGCGACTTGGCGGTATCGACCACCGGCATAGCCGGACCCGGAGGTTCGGAGCACAAGCCTGAAGGCCGCGTCTGCTTCGCACTGGCGCGGGCAGGCGCGCCCACGTTGGCTTGGACGGTTGAGTTCGGCGCCGCTGGCCGCGGCCGTGTGCGGACGGCGGCGCGGGATCACGCGCTGTCGCTCCTGTTCGACGCGGTCCGAGGTTCGCCCGACGGGTGACCAGCCCACTCACCGCCTCGTCAAATGTCATCAATGAGTACCAAAATACGTACGATTAGCTTATGCATTGATCATCGGAGCCTCGGGCGGTCCCAAGGAGGATCCAACCGGTCACCGGCCCAATTCGAGGCGGATCAGGGTCGATTTCTTCCGATAATTTCAGAATACTACGAATTTCATTTGAAAATCGACGGCGCCACTCCTCATGGGAGTCAATCAATGGACCATCGCGGTATATCAAAGCCCGCAGCACCACCACTTGACGCGGGCTTGCAATCCACCGCGGTCCACGGCAAATCCCCCGACAAATTCCACTCAGGTGAACTCCGATGAAACCATATACGCCTCACCAGGGTAAACTTCTCCCACGACGAATTCGGGAACCGTTCGCGATTCAACGACCATCGCCGAATCCCCGCGTCCTCCATACTCCGGCGCGGGGGCGTCCTCCGCCCAATCATCGGCGAATTCCTCGCCGGGTCGATCAACCCAATATTCGGCAATCCCCGTTTTTCCGACGTCCGGTACGTCTCGACGAGTTTCGACTTCATCAAAGGCAGCCGAAACACCTACAATGGTCATGGCGGACGCCGGAAAGGCGCCAT
>JANQKA010000282.1 GCA_028281405.1 Hasllibacter sp.
CCTTCTCTCCTTCCGCCCGAAATTCTTCGCCGGTGGTGAACACGGAGAATGTACTACCGAATTCCGAGCGCCTCTGTTCCTCGTGAAGATCGAAGAAAATCGGCGTCACATCGGCGTCCACATCCATCTCGTCGCTTACGAGACCGAAGGGTTCGTAGCGGAACTGATACCCGCACCCCATGCCTCCCAAATCAAGGAGAAACGCGGCGCTGTGAAGTCGCCCCCGGCTCCAGAGTTCGCCTTCGGCGGCCGAGACAATCCGGACGATCTCCTTCAATTGCCTCAGCGTGTATTCCCTTTCCGGGGACATTGTTTTCATTGTCATTCGACTTCCTTTGTTTCTCTCTCGACCGCTTCGGTTACACGCGGAATCAAGAGTTCGCTCGAGTGGGGAATACACACCCTCGCCGGAATGATTAAATCCGGCACGTCGCGATTCAGCGACGATCACACCCGCGCGCGCCGCCACGGAGGGGGAGGACATCCCCTCCCCCGGACGGTGTCCTCGGGCGGCCGGGTACGGCCGGGCCGGAGACCTTCTTCCGCCGCCATTCTGGGGGCTTCCGCCGTGAACGAAATCCGCCCAGAGCGGCAACTCAAATTCCCTCGACGACGCAAAGATCACGGGTCGAACTGGCCTTCGCGTGCACCACCGCCTCCTGATATCGGGCGGAATTGTAGCATGCCACGGCGTCCTCGAAACTCGGGAACACCGCGACCACGTTGCGCGCGCGGTCGTTGCCCTCGAGTTGGACGTATCGCCCGGACCGGGCGAGGAACTCTCCTCCGTGCGCGGCGATCGCCTCGGTCGCGATGGCCGCGTATTTCGCGTAGGTCTCGGCGTCGCGCACATCGACGTGCGCTATCCAATAAGCTTTCGGCATCAGGTCTCCTCCAACATCCTGCCCGCAGCGGCGATGGCCGCCCCGGCCTTGGCGACATCCTTGCCGCCGCCCCTCGCCATGTCGGGGCGGCCTCCTCCGCCCTCGCCCCCGAGTTCCTCCACCGCGACCCGAACGAGGTCAACCGCGGAGATCCGTCCGGTCAGATCCCCGGTCACGCCCGCCGCCACCGCGGCCTTGCCGCCCGCGTCCGCGATCAGGAGAATCGCGCCCGATCCCATCTCGCGTTTGATATCGTCTATGATTCCGGGGAGATCCTTGCCGGTCACGCCCTCCAGCACCTTGGCGTTGAACGCGATGCCGTTGATCTCCCGCGGCCGATCCGGCGACGCTCCACCGCCCGCGGCGAGTTCCCGGCGCAACCGCGCCACATCGTTCGACAGGCTCTTGCGCTCGTCGATCAAGGCGCGGACCCGTTCGGTCAACTCGTCGGGACGCGCCTTCATCATCAGTGCCAGTTCGGCCACGCGGCGGTCCTGCGCCGCCAGATATTGCCGCGCCGCCTCGCCGGTCAGCGCCTCGACGCGTCGGACGCCGGCGGACGACGCGCCGTCGCCGACGCAGACGAAGAGGCCGATGTCCCCGGTGGACCGCACATGCGTGCCGCCGCACAATTCTATGGAATATGTTCCGCCGTCGGCGCCCTTGCCGGATCCGGCGGCGCGGCCCATGGACACGACCCGCACCTCCTCGCCGTATTTTTCGCCGAACAGCGCCTGCGCCCCGAGCGCCCGCGCGTCGTCCGGCGTCATTATCCGCGTTTCGACCGGAGCGTTCCGGCGGATATGGGCGTTCACCTCGGCCTCGACCGCCGCGATATCCTCGAGACTCAACGCCTCCCCGTGACTGAAATCGAAGCGCAGTCGATCCGCGTCGTTCAGGGATCCCCGCTGCGCCACATGATCGCCCAGGCGCGAACGGAGGGCTTCGTGCAGAAGATGCGTGGCGGAGTGATTCGCCCGGATCGCCGACCTGCGATCATGATCGACCTCAAGACGGGCGGCGTGGCCGACGGCCACCTCCCCCTCCGTCACTTCGGCCACATGGATGAACACCCCGGCCACCTTCCGCGTGTCGGTCACCGTAGCGCGCCCATTCCCGGCGGCGATCAAGCCCGCGTCGCCCACCTGCCCGCCCGATTCGGCGTAGAACGGCGTCTGATTCGTCACGATGGACACGGTGTCGCCGCGCCGCGCCGTCTCGACGGGAGCTCCGTCCCTCACCAGGGCCACGATCCGGCCCTCGGCGGTTTCGGTGTCGTAGCCAAGAAAATCCGTCACTCCGTGGGCTTCCGCGATATCGAACCAAACCGCCGCGTCCGCCGACTCTCCGGTTCCGGCCCAAGCCGCCCGCGCCTTGGCCTTCTGCTCGTTCATCTCCGCGTCGAACCCATCGGCGTCCACGCCCACCCCGCGTTCGCGCAGAGCGTCCCTCGTCAGGTCGAAGGGAAATCCAAACGTGTCGTATAATTTGAACGCCACCGCGCCCGGCAGAACGCCGCCCTCCGGCAGTTTGCCCAATTCC
>JANQKA010000298.1 GCA_028281405.1 Hasllibacter sp.
ACCATCCGCCGCGGCCCGAATTCACGGGCGGACGGAATCCGCGATCGCGCGGGCGTCCCCCGGGGGACTCCTTCTCATTCGACGGTCGAAGCCTTGGGCGGCAATTCGGACATCGAGCGGGAACGAACATCCCCCGGACACGGGAACTGGAGAAGCGATACGCGGGCCGCGCCGATTCGCGGGGCGCCGCCGACGTCGGAACGCCGGCGCCCCCCGGGAACCCCACCCGGCACAGGACGCTGGATGCGCATGCATTCATTACGGGTGGATATCCATTTCCGTCTCGCGGACGCCCCCGGCGTGGACCCGGGCCGTCAACTTCCGATGATGAAGGGGCGCACCATCAACACGAGGCGCGTGCGCCTGATTCCGGTTTCGCGGTTGCCGCGGAATCCCAAGGCGCCCAGCCCCCCGATGCCTCCCCTGCGCGAAGACGATGAACGCTCCTGTTCGTAGCCCCCCATGACGAGGGTTTCGCCCGGGTCCATGATCAAGGTGTACTCAACCGCCCGCTGATCGACTTCCGGCAGTTGAACAAAGCCCTCGCCGGTGTCGAAAGTCGTCAGATTGTTCAACTCGGCCTGGGTCAGCCAGACGCTCAGGTGAATCTTTCCGTTCAGCATCAAACGCGGAAGGGCGTAGATCGAAATCCCCGAATTTATGTTGTCGGTTCGCACGGTCGGCCCGTTCTCGCCGTCGCCCCTGGTGAGCCCGGAGACGTACCTGCGGGTTTCCGTCAAAACCACCGGCGCGATCACTCCGTTCTGAGCCACCGTGTTGGACATCCGGTAGTCCGCGAGGCCGCGTTTGCCGGACAGGGCGCGGAGATTCAACGAAACCGAAGCCTCCCGGCCGGAGATCACCCCGACTCCTCCCCGCATGGCGTCGGCGAGACCCTGTCCCAGGGACGCGGTCAAATCGCCGCTTTCCACCGACACTCCGATGTCCGCGGCCAGATCCGAGGATTTCTCCACGTCGACATGGAAGGTCGCGATCTCCAGGCCGATGCGCTGCGAATAGACCAACTCGAAGTGTTTCACGATCTTCGCGGCCTCCTCCTGTTCGGAGGCGGGAGCGAAGATGGTCACGCGGCCCGCGTTCGGTGCGATCGTGACCCGGCCCGGAGAGGAGACGACCGTTTTCAAGGTCTCCTCCAATTCCTTCCAGGGATCGAATGCGATGTTCTTCGTGGTGGAAACCGAATTTTCCGCCGCGTTCACGCCCGAAAGCGTCGATGACAGGGCGCCGTTCGACGGCGGCAGGGGAACGTCGTAGCTGCGCGTGTCCATGCTGTCGAAGCGGATCGTCTTTCCGTCGAACCGCCAGGAAAGGTCCAAGCGCGCGGCCAAGTCGTGGACGAGATCGGAGATCGGGCCATTGTGATCCAAGCTGATCGGCCCTTCGACGGGAACATGGAGGTTTTCCCCGCCGATCCGGTATCTGGTCCGAAAAACCGCGTTCAAACCCGAAGCTCCACGCAAAATATTCGCGACATCGTCCAGCGTCGTATGCCTCGTGCCTCTCATATTCACCGCGTCCGGCTCTTCCAAATCCGCGGGAAAGGGAACTCCGAGATCCGGGGCGAATTGGTCGAAATCCACCGTCGGGTTCCGACCCAGAAAAGCGCCCCCGACCTCCATCACGCCGCCGCGTCGGATGGCCTCGGACCTCTCCACGGCGGCGGCGGCCTCCGGCGGCGCCAACTCGCGGACCCCGATCCCGGGAACGGGATCCCCGGAATCACAAGCTGCGATGGCGCCCAAGGCGGCGGCTGAAGCAATCGCCGCGAGAATTGGCATGGAATGTCGTCTCATCAGCGTACTCCAATCGTCATGACGTCGTTTCCGTAGAACACGACGAAGGGTGGAACGGCGGAATTCCCGAAACCGGCTATCACCTTGGCGACCGCGGCCCGGAAATCTCCCGCCGCCGAGAAATCGACCCCGAAGATCCAGTCGGAATCATGATCGACGAAGACCGCGTAACCGGCCTTCGCGCCCCAATCCGACAGGACCGGAACAAGGAGGTCGCCCGCCATCGCCCGCCAAGGCGCGTCCTCCCCAACGAAGGATCT
>JANQKA010000310.1 GCA_028281405.1 Hasllibacter sp.
GCGGGAGGCTTGACCCACGCGCCGCAATCCACACTTGGGACAGGTCGGGTGACCGGCATCGGCGCGTCACGACCGCGCGCGGGATTCCCGACGGATTTCTTCGGCCGCGGTTTCACCGCACGGCTTCCCGTCCCCCAATGGCGTTCCCGCGCCATTGAAGCGGTCGAACGCGCGGTTTCGGGCCTCCTGTATCCGGGAACCCAATTGAGCCTTGACCCGCCGTGTTCGGAGCGCGACGTCCAGCGGGCGCCCGGAGATTTCCCCGCTTTGAATGGCGATGCGTGGAGGAGTCCCGTCCCCACACCTCAACGCCGCTTTCTCCATCGAACGGCCCGGGTCAACCCGGTTCCGTTTCTTGGCATCCTCCGCGGCTTCGACGGAATCCGACATTCCCCGCGACGGAGGAGTGGCGACTGCTGACGGTCTCACCCCCAGGGGGACGCGCGGGGCGGCCCCGCCTTTTTGCCCCATTTCCGCGCCTTCCTCGCTTTCTCGGCCATTTCAGCGGCCAGCACCGACAAACCATGAATCCTGTCGCGGGCATCGGTAACCATGCGCCGATGTGAACCGTCCTGCCCCGCCTCGGTGTTTTGCCAAAACATCCACCGAAGCTTCGGATGGGTGAGCAGCGTATCCAAATTCAGCATATAATTCTCCGCTTTGGCCGAGATTTTATCCAATGACCCCGCGATTCTTTCCGCCCGCTCGGGGTTCGTCCCAAGAAACGGCAGAATCTCTTCAAGCTCTTCATTGGTTTCGCGAAGCGCGGCCTCCGTCTCGTCGATTCGCCTGATCAGCAAGCGAATAATGAACCGGAAAAACATGATCTCCCCTCCTGTCTTTTGAAGTCAACCCGCGGCCCCCGCCGCGGACTCGATGATGCCCGATTCCGAATTCGGGATGGGCTGATTGCGTTTGGTTTCGTTCGCGTCCCGATTGGTGGGACGGTCAGCTCATTCTGAGGATTGTCGGAGAGCGCGTCAAGGTCATCCGGACCGATTCCGTCCAATCACGTCCACCCCGCCCGATTTCGGAATACTTCAAGGTCGAAAGTTCCGCGCGACCGCCGCCTTTCCGGGCACCCGGCGACTCCGGGTCCAACGAAATCCCGCCGTGTCGGCGTTGCCCGCGTCCGACAGGCGGGGGCCAACTGGGTCCGCCGCCTCCCTGTCCGCGAAGATATCCGCGTCCCGCGAGGCCAAACATGGGTCCGCCGCGGCCCAGGAGCCAATTCCGACGAAGGCGCCGTGGCTTTTTCGGGAACGTACACCGGTGTCCGGGACCATGGTCATTCCCGGCCATGATTGGTCCAACCACCGCGCCAGGCGAAATCCCGGCGTGGAATCACATGACCGCGCGATAACGGACGTATTGTCGCCGTACGACCCGGCCTCGTGGTGGACCCGGAGCCCGCGAAACGTGGGAAGGGTCCATCCTCCGACGGAATCTCCTCGGGACGGAGCTGCCCTCCTTTGTCCAACTCTCCAATGCCGGCCAACCTGCCGCGACGGCGCGCCCGCCGGATCATGTGGCGCGCCCGGCCACGACCCCTCCGTGAGCTCGGCGGGAACAACGCGATTGATGCATCCGTCTCGACCGGAGGTGCTCCGAACCCGCCGATTGAATCGACACGGACAATGGCGACACGCCGCCGAGCGAATGCATCCCGTCCTTGTTGGCATTTCCAAAGGGATGCCCGTATCGCCTTCCCGGAGGCAAGTGTCGGCACCCGTTGGAGCCGCCTTGGGTGTCCGGGATTCCCCCCACCAGGCTCATGCGAGCCGCCCGCGGAAGCGGGGAAATTGAGGCTCGACGCGCCCCGGCACCAGGGACTGTGGACATTCAATGGTGAATCACTTCCGACGATGATCGATTGCGCATGCCGGTGTCAGCCCGATCCCATGTCCCGTAGTTTCGGCACATGTATCCGCCGACCACGTCACGCTACGGACTCGGCGAATCACCACCTCCGCCGCTAATTGATCACGCCCGCCGTTGTCCGGCCCGACCCCACGGCACCTTCCCTCGCCGCTCCCAGGCCTTTCTCAAACACTCATCCGGGCTGCAATGTCCGCGGGTCCGCGAATCACCCGGCGAATCGGCGAATCACCGACTCCTCCGCCAACAGATCACGCCTGGCGTAGTCCGGCCCGATACCACGGTGCCTCCCCTCGCCGCTCCTGAGCCCGACATCCGCCGCTCCCGGGCCTTTCATCGACACACGTCCGGGCGGCAATGTCCGCGGGGCCGCGAATCACCCGGCGAATCACCGACTCCTCCGCCAACCAATCACGCCTGGCGTAGTCCGGCCCGATACCACGGTGCTTCCCCTCGCCGCTCCCGAGCCCGACATCCGCCGCTCCCGCGCCCTTCATCGACACACGTCCGGGCGGCAATGTCCGCGGGGCCGCGAGTCACCCGGCGAATCGCCACCTGCTTCCGGTCAAGCCCGCCGCCAGTTCGCGGACAGACGGAATCAAATGTCCACAGACCCTGACAACGCGAGGCGAAGTCGATTCTTCAAGTCACCCCTTCACACGTCCTTCGATGCCCCCAACCGCCTATGAGAGGAGAACCCCGATGAGGAAGTTCGCCGAAGCGCGGGATTCCACTCTTCTTCCCGACCGGGGACGAATCACTTGGGCATTGGCCCACACGGCGCGATCCACGCGCGGGATCAGGATTGATGGTCAGCGGCGCGTCACGCCCGTGCGCGGGATTCCCGGCGGTTTCGACAGGCGAGATTTCACCGCACGGCTTTCCGTCCCCCACGGGTGTTTCGTCGCCATGGCCGTGGTGGGACGCGTCGGCTCCGTTCCTCTCCCGTTCCCAGGAACTCCGTTGAGCCTTGACCCGTTGTTCGGAGCGCGACGTCCCGCGGGCGCCCTGAGATTCCTCCCCGCTTTGATTGGAAATGCGTGGAGGAGTCACGTCCCCGCGCCTCTACGGCACTTCTCTTTGGAACGTCCCGGATCAACCGGGTTCCGTTCCTTGGCATCCTCCGCGGCTTCGACGGCATCCGAAAATTCCCGCGGGCGGGAGGACTGGCGACAGATGACGGTCTCACCCCCAGGGGGCCGCGCGCGGCGGACCCGCCTTTTTGCCCCTATTTCGCCACTTCCTCACTTTCTCGGTCATTTGAGCGGCCATCAACGGCAAGCCATCAAGTCTTTCGAGGGCATCGTTGATCTCGCGCAATTTGGGATTGTCCCAAGGCAACAAGGTGTTGAACCAGAGAATCAGTTGAATCAACGGATTGTTGAGCATCGATTCAATATTCGACTTGTACTTCTCAATATGCTCCGTGATTTCCTGCATTGTCTCCTCGATCTGTTCCGCCCGCTCAGGGTAAGTGCTGAGAGCGGGCAAAATCCCTTCGAGACGCGCGTCGGTTTTAAGAAGCGAGGCCTCCGTCTCGTCGATGTGCTCCAGCACAAAGCTATGAATCAATCCGAGAAACACGATCGCCCTTCCTGTGGGTTGAGGCCACCCCGAGGTTCCCGCAGCGTTCTCGCCGGAAGACCGATTCCTGATTCGGGGTGGGGAAATTGCGCTTGGACTGTTTCGTCCCCGGTTGGCGGGTTGGAATTCTTCTTCTGAGGATTGTCGGAGGGCGCGTCAAGGTCTCCCGGGCCGATTCCGCCCAATCTTGGCCCCCTGCCCGATTTCGGAAGACTTCAAGGTCGAAGTTCCGCGTGCCGCCGCCTTTCGGTGTGTCCGGCGTCTCCGGATCCAACCCTTCTGGTATTGCCGTCCATGTCAGCGGGGCAACAGGAAGGTTCAGCCGTGCACACCGCCTACCGGTTGGCAATGATACCCACGCCCTTCGAGACCACTCTCCGGGAGCGCCGCGACCCCGGAACCGAGTCCATCGATGGCGACGCGGCTTTTTCGGGAACCGACTCCGGTGCCCCGGCCATGGTTCAATCCCGGCCATGATGGTCGGGCCACCGTTTCGTGCCGCTTCTTGGGGAGGTATTCCGCGGACGCCGGTGAACGGCCGAATTGTCGGAGAGCGCCCGCACCCGTGGCGAACCAGGCGCGCGCGATGCCCCTGTGTCCCCACGATCGGCCCAAACCGCTCCTTGAGGGACGGATCGCAATCGCCACGCGGCGGACGGGCCGCGGCAGCAAATCCCGTTCCCGCGGAGCCTAGCCGCTCCGGATGGATTCCCTCGCTCAGAGTCGGCCACGCGCGGGAGTTTTGGCCGCCATCGAATCCCCGGGGCACACCGTGGACGTGGAATCTCAACTCGAACGATCATCGCGGGGCGTCCCCGGCAGGAACCCGTTTGGGAACCGCCGACGGCCCGTCGTCGCTCCGGGCGGCAGGAGGACTTTCCGCGCGAGCCATCCATTTGCGTCGGGAGCCGTTTCGGCCCCCCCATTCGGCCATCGCCGACTCCGCGCCACCGTGGGAGGAGTCGCGAAGGTAGTTGTTCCGTTTGCGGAGGCGACCGACGCGGCTACCGTCACCAAGCCGCGACGGAATCGTGTGATTTTGGCGTGTGCGGAGTATCGGGAGGGTGACTTGGAATTCGAGAAGCCGGTTTTGAGCCGGGCCGTCGAGCGGAGGCTCGAGTTTGTTGAAGTCAGTCTCTTCTGGGAGGGACATGTGAACCGCGGCGACTTGGCGGACCAGTTCGGGGTGTCGGCGAATCAAGCCTCCTTCGACCTGACCCGTTACAGCGACCTCGCGCCCGGCAACACGGCCTACGACACGAGCGCGAGGAGCCACGTCCGCTGCGCGGGTTTCTCCCCGGTGTTCAACAAGATCGACGCCCGGAGCTACCTCGCCCAACTCCGGGTGGTCGCCGACGGTATCTTCGAGGAGGACGACTGCTGGATCGGCGGATTGCCGAATCACGACTCGGTTCCAACTCCCGCCCTGGGAGTCGATTCCGCGACGCTGCGGGCCGTCGTGGAGCCATCCGCCGTTCGGAAGCTAACGGGGTGAGGTACCAATCGCTTTCGGAACCCGATTCCGCTTGGCGTTGGATCGCCACGCACGCCATCGCGTTCGATGGATTCCGCTGACACGCGCGGGCGTTTTGCGCGAC